>NZ_JAFNON010000040.1:0-594 GCF_026536245.1 Gilliamella sp. B2824
AGTGATGGTCCTGAATTTATCTCGCCTAGACTTGCCAATTTACTTTCAAACAATCAAGATTTTTTACATGATGTCCAGCTAATAGATGCAACTATAATTGTTAATGGTCGTAGCTATTCTGGTTATAAAGCATTAAATTTTCTTCGTTTAATATCCTGTATTGATATGAATAAATCGGAATATGAACCAATATTAGATGATTATCCTGATGGACCAATGAAATTTTATAAAATGGTCTTTAAAGAAGATATAAATGAGCAATTTTGTATGGCAAGGTGTGAAGAATCTATAGGGCGAATTGTGATGTCAGAGTCGTTACGCCAGTTTTTTATAAACAATAAAGTAAAAGGAATAGATTGATCCACACAATGTAATCAACTTTTCTATGGATAATAGTGAAGCTTAAGTAAACCTTTTAAAGGATGTTGTTATGATTTATAGATTTATGATAGCTAATTATGCTAATCGTTATTGGTTCCAATATGACTCAACTGTCGTTGCCAATTACAAATTTATAGAATGCAAGGAGATTCAAATAAATAAACCCTTAGTTTTTAAATTAAAAGACAAAGTCAGTGAAAAGCGTTTATTCTC
>NZ_JAFNON010000041.1:0-590 GCF_026536245.1 Gilliamella sp. B2824
GCCTAGACTTGCCAATTTACTTTCAAACAATCAAGATTTTTTACATGATGTCCAGCTAATAGATGCAACTATAACTGTTAATGGTCACAGCTATTCTGGTTATAAAGTATTAAATATTCTTCGTTTAATATCTTGTATTGATATGAATAAATCTGAATATGAACCAATATTAGATGATTATCCTGATGGACCAATGAGATTTTTTAAAATCGTCTTTAAAGAAGATATAAAAGAGCAATTTTGTATGGCAAGGTGTGAAGAATCTGAAGGGCGAATTGTGATGTCAGAGTCGTTACGCCAGTTTTTTATAAACAATAAAGTAAAAGGAATAGATTTATCCACATCATGTAATCAATCTATCTATGGATGATAGTGAAGCTTAAATAAAAATTCAATTAAGTATTTTAAAGGATGTTGTTATGATTTATCAACTTATGCTAGGTAATTATCCCAATAGTTATTGGTTCCAATATGACTCAACTGTAGTTGATCTTTACGAATTTTTACAATGCAAAAAGATTCAATCAAATAAACCCTTAGTTTTTAAATTAGAAAAAAAAGTGAGTGAAAAGCGTTTACTCTCTTATGAT
>NZ_JAFNON010000042.1:0-585 GCF_026536245.1 Gilliamella sp. B2824
AAAGACAAAAATCCGATAAACCGTTAACCGACAAAGAACAACAAGAAATATATAAAGAAGCCTACGACAAAGCGATGAATGAAGGCATGTCAGCGATGGGAAGTAATACCCGTCAAGGCATCGACATGGCGATTAATATTATCAATGGCTTAATCACCGGCGACATGACCGGTGCGGTAGCTGGTGCATTGGCACCAAAACTGGCCACGATAATCAAGCAGCAAACCGGTGACAATAAGGTCGCTAACACTATCAGTCATGCCATCCTTGGCGCTGTGGTTGCCGAGCTACAAGGTAACTCAGCTGTTGTTGGCGGAGTTGGTGCAGCGGTCAGTGAACGAGGCGCAGAAGTCATTGCCAGTATTCTTTATCCGAATAAAAGTATAGATGAATTAAATCAGGATGAAAAACAACAAGTCAGCGCACTCGCCCAACTGGCCACCGGACTGGCTATTGCCGCATTAGGTGGTAATGCTCAGGATATTAATACCGCTATTGCTGGTGGTAAAAATGCGGTTGAGAATAATGGATTAACAAGAGGAGCAATTAAAGGGCTAGAAAAAGGTTATGAATCGTGTATGAAAA
>NZ_JAFNON010000043.1:0-570 GCF_026536245.1 Gilliamella sp. B2824
TTTTTCCATGACTAATCGATTTTTCAGCTAGCTTTTTTCCGGCAATATCTAATGTCCGGTTTAGCATTTGACTTGATATCGTTGTGTACTGTTTTTTAGCCGTTAAATATTTACTTTTGGTTAACGCCAATACCTTATCCGACTCAGTTAATGCCTTGCCTAATTCTGCCTTTTGAACTTCTTTATCGTCACCAAACTCTTTTAGATATATTTTAAGATAAACTAAATTGTTTGTTTTATCAGATGAAATTAGCGTTAAATTACAAAGCTTCATCGCCGATGTTTCGGCGACTAATTCATCTCTGGCGACAAATAATTCTGCCTGTTCGTAGGTTTTTGGTATTCTGTCTAATTCCCGACTGGTTGAGTGTCCGATTTCATGGAAGATATCATTATAGTATGCTTCGGCAGTCTCATACTGTGATTTATCGGGCATATGGATGGTATGCGATTTGGGATCATAACGAGGGTTTGATGGGCTGTTGTGTAAAACCTTAACCCCCTGACTTGCTATAAATTGCTCGACTTTTAAATTTTCCTGCCACTGTTTTTCCGGCTTAATTGCTGGTG
>NZ_JAFNON010000044.1:0-561 GCF_026536245.1 Gilliamella sp. B2824
CACGTCCTTCATCGCCTCTGATTGCCTAGGCATCCACCGTGTACGCTTAATTTCTTAACCTTACAACTCACAGTTGTCTTGGTTTTAATTACGCTTTTTTCTCTTTTCTACTTCATTACATTCATACTTGCATATCAATGCCTTCAGTAAAAACGAGAACTCGTTTCTTTCAGCTTGTTCCTAATTGTTAAAGAGCGTTATCTTTCTATTTACTCTTTCAAGTAAATACAAACATAATTTTATTCAAAAGAGACATCTTAATGGTGGAGCTAAGCGGGATCGAACCGCTGGCCTCCTGCGTGCAAGGCAGGCGCTCTCCCAGCTGAGCTATAGCCCCATTATCTTCACTTCTTCAACATATCAAGCATCTTCGCTCACTACCGTTGAATTGGTGGGTCTGAGTGGACTTGAACCACCGACCTCACCCTTATCAGGGGTGCGCTCTAACCACCTGAGCTACAGACCCAATAAAGTGACTCTTTCTAAACAAACAATCTGTGTGAACACTTACGAGCGCTTCGTAAGGAGGTGATCCAACCGCAGGTTCCCCTACGGTTACCT
>NZ_JAFNON010000045.1:0-536 GCF_026536245.1 Gilliamella sp. B2824
ACGACCTTAAAAATTTGGTTATAATTCAGCCGTTAATATCACCAAAACTACCTAAGGAGTGCAGTATGCGAGACCAAAAAGAACGCGTTGAAACAATTGAAAGTACCATGAAAAATGAATTTAGACATGCATTAGCGGTCAATTTAATTACACAAGAGCAACATGACAACTACCTGCAGGAACTCAATGAATTAACGTCTTACATTTTTGAAAGATATAAAGATAGTTTTACTTTTCGTGCTGAAGACTGGCGTAAAATAAATAACTATTATGAAAAAGTTGTAGCCTTAGATTTTGTGCGTAATCGAACTAAAGAAAATTTAGAATATTCCTGGCTAATTGAGATGTAATAATGAAACTTGATAATTTAAATAATCTCTATGAGCAAATAGAGCAGACAGCTAAAATTCAGCGAGTTTCAAATTTTAATCTGACTAATGCCAATCACCCTAAAATCCCTATACTCAAGAAGTGTATCAAGCCAATGATTTATATAGACAGGGGCATAAAAAAGGGTTTTCAGAGACTCGCTGGTT
>NZ_JAFNON010000005.1:0-198346 GCF_026536245.1 Gilliamella sp. B2824
TTAGCTTCGCCAAATGCTCACACGTTCTCACTACGTGAGCTGCGTCTTGCGCTTTGCTATTGACAATATCAAGACTATGCAATTATTAACATAAAATGTAGACAACACTGTATATAAAATTGAATTCATGATCTAAATCAATACGTTAATTAGATGCATAAAAAATAAACAGTATAAGAGCTACTAATCTTTCTATATCTTCTCAACATATAAAATAACAACAATATTAGTCTTATTGTCGTCACTTCCCTTTGATTTTAAGGATGGTAATAATGTAATCCTATTGAATTATCACTAATTATTTTTTAGTCAAAATACCAAGCAAAATAATAATATCATTAATAATCAATAACATAAAGTGAGCATAATGTATATTATGTTAAATTAACATAATTATTGCGAACTTCTGTTTTGTTGTTACCTTATTAAACATAACTAAAAAATTTTTCATAATTAAATACTAAACTAAAAACGTCAAAAATTATTAACCAATTTACAATTTAACTATTTTTAGTCAGTAAAATGATCTCACTACCGGGTAATGGCATTTTTAGAATATGATTTTTTATTTTCCCCCAAACTTGCATTTCACACGCTTTACAATTAAATTTTAGCAGTAGCTCTTCATTGTTTTGAATAAGCTTCATTGGTGTAACTTTAGTTTTAACACCTTGTATACCTTTAGCTTGTTTAGGACATAAATTAAATGCAAAACGTAAACAATGTTTAGTTATCATTAATGGTGCATCATCTTTAACTTGGTGAGCTTCATAAGCACTTTCAATTAATTCAACCCCATGCTGAGTGTAAAATTCTCTAGCTTTATGATTATAAACATTGGCCAAAAACGATAACTGATTTTCAGGATATATTGGCTTTGGTATTAATTCAGGTTTGCGCTTTTGTCGACAGTAACTTTTTAGTCGTTCTGTGGTTAATTTTGCGATAATATCTCGTCTAAATTGGTTAAGTTGACTGCTGGGAATAAAATAGACTTTTGATAAATTAATTTTAAAATCAATTAGATAATATATAGTTTGACCAAGTTTTGAAAGATTATCACGAATATTGTTAATTGCTTTATCAGGTTGATCTGCAATAGCAAATACGCTATTTAGCTCTAATGTAACGCAAATGCCCTCTTCGCTTTTAGCTGAAAGAATAATTCCATCATCTTGATTACTTAATTCAAATATAACACCAATTCGTCGATCACTTGAGTTTTTAAGTAAATTTTGCTGCCAAATATGGTCTAAGTTTCGATTAACTAAATAAGGTAATTTCACCGAAAACAGCGCTTTAGGAATTTCATTCGGGAAAATTCGATAATGACCAACTGCAATTTTTTCTACTTTATCGGCTCTAAAACCATAAATTTCACGTTTAACTAAAACATTTAAACCATCACCGTTAGTTAACAATTTATCTGTTTTAACCTCTATCGTTTTGGATGTAACTTTTGTAATTTCACCTATGGATAAGCCAATAAATTTTGGTGAGTCAAAAGCCCCTATATCCGGTTTTCGGCCATGAACAAAATAATCGGTACTACCTCGATGGAAAGTTCGATTCGGATCGGGCGTAAAAAAGAACTCCGTTTTACCGCTTGATTCTGGAGATAAATCAGGATACTCACATAAGATTTGATCTAATTTTTGGCGATAAAATGCAGTAATATTTTTTACATAACTTAGATCTTTATAACGCCCTTCTATTTTGAATGATCGCACGCCTGCGCTGATTAATTCCCGCAAATTATTTGATTGATTATTATCTTTCATAGATAAAAGATGTTTTTCGTAAGCAACAATTCGACCTTTATCATCTTTTAAGGTGAAAGGTAATCGGCATGCTTGAGAACAATCACCACGATTGGCACTACGCCCTGTTTGAGCATGAGAAATATAACACTGACCGGAAAATGCAACACAAAGTGCACCATGGATAAAAAATTCTATTTTTGCATCTATTTGTTCATGAATTTTAGCAATTTCAATTAAATTAAGCTCTCGAGCAAGCACAATTTGCGAAAAACCAACTTCAGACAAAAATTTAGCTTTTTCAGGTGTTCTTATATCCATTTGAGTGCTGGCATGTAAATCAATCGGTGGGATATCCATATTTAATATGCCCATATCTTGTACAATCAATGCATCGACACCTGCATCATAAAATTGCCAAATAAGCTGTCTTGCAGCTTCAAGTTCATTATCATGTAATATGGTATTGAGAGTCACAAAAACTTTTGCATAATAGTGATGAGCAAATTCAACTAATTGAGCAATATCACTAACAGAATTACCCGCATTATGTCTAGCACCAAAACTCGGTCCACCTATATATACTGCATCAGCACCATGCATTATAGCTTGTTTGGCAATTTCAATATTTTTAGCTGGGCTAAGTAATTCTAATTTATTGTAGGTCGCTTTTTGATGCAACATTTAACTATCTCACAAACTCAGGTTTAGCAGGTATGGAATGGACAAGTGTTATAGTAATTATCATAACACTTGTCAAGACAATATAAGATTAAATAATGGATTTAAAATTAATAGTTATATGAACCATTTCGTAAGGCATCGATCCGTTTTTCTAATGGTGGATGCGACATAAATAATTCTGAAAATTTCACCTTTTTTTCACCATTTATACAAAAAGCCATAATGAAAGCTTCTTCTTGAGTTTCATAGCTTATTTTTAATTTTTCTAATGCCGCAATCATTTTTGTAGCTCCGACCAATTTGGCTGAGCCTGCATCAGCATGAAATTCCCGATAGCGAGAAAACCACATAGCAATTAAACTAGCAAGAATACCAAAAATTGTTTCAAAAATTATAACAACAATATAATAGACAAGTGGTGAACTATCTCTTTCTCTATCGGACATGGCTTGAGATGCAACAGATGCTAAGATTCTAGCAATAAAAATAACAAAGGTATTTAGTACGCCTTGAAGTAGAGTCATGGTAACCATATCACCATTAGCTATATGACTCATTTCATGCCCCAATATCAGCTTCATTTTGAGTCATATTATTCAATAAATCTGAACTAACCGCAATTAGTGAACTATTTTTTATGCTCCGCAATACGACATTGATTTTGATAATGACTTAAGCGTTTATTCCTTCTGTGACTTTGCTTTTGACGGAGATTCAGATACAAATCTCCTCCTTGCTGTTTGTCTTTGTAAACATACCGGTAAATATGCTCATGACTCTACCTCTAAAATGGCTTATTTGTTCTGGACTCCATTATTCTTCAAGCTTATGTTCAATATAGTCCCAAACCGTTTCACTTATGCGGATTGCTCGTTTACCATTCTCTTTTCGTCTATCTACCGTAAATCCTTGAGTCTTAGGTGCATAGTAATAACTATGATGTTCTTTGTTACGTTTTTGTTCTAGATAAATTGTTGATACATGCCTTCCTAATATTTGGGCAATGATTTTTCTCTTAAGCCCATACTGCTTAGGTAAGAAATCTGGTATCTTTCTTGATGGGTAAGTTGTTTATATTTCATGACGTTATCATCAACTTTGGTCGATGACAGATACGTCATTATAAACAAATTACCTTTTTTATTGTCACCTTCATGCTATGTTAATATTCGCACTTAGTTATTGAATTCAAGTAAATCTATTAAGTTATAAATTTTATATAAAATGATATAAATAGTGCTGTTTTTTTTAATGAAAAAAAATTTATATAATATAGATTTATATTATAGAATATACAGCTATTTAAGCATTTTCCCTGTAAAAAGGGACTCTTAACAATTATTGGATAAAATGAAAAAGCAAGCAATATTTATTGCAGGAGATGAAAATATTTACTTCCCTGCACTTGTCACTCTGGAAAGTATTAAAGAATATAACAATAATATTTTTGATATGTTTATGTGCTTTGATGGAAGTAAATTAACGCCATATATGCAAAAAATTTTAAATAAACATTCAATAAAATTTATCGATTCTAGAGAACTTAAAAAATTTGGTGTTGAAGAAAAGTTCTCTGTAATGGCTGAAAATCACTGGCCTATCGATATTTTTTATAATTATGTATTACCTGTTTATCTTAATGAATTAGGTTATGAGTATTCCTATAAAGTGGATTACGATATTCTTTGCATTGGTAAATACATAATTAGTGAAATTGAACCCTCCGATGTGTTTTTTTCAGGATGGGCAAATAAAATAAATTTAGAAAAAGAACGCGTAGAAAAAGAAACAATTAAAAAGCTTATAAATGAAAATATGATTTCAGGACAACATATAGATTACATGAATGTAGGATTTGTTGGTTTTAATAATAAACTTTATTCTGAACAAAAAGTTTTTGATAAATTTACTGAAGCCTATTCATTCCTAAAAACTGAGTGCCCTAATGCCAAATTATTAGAGCAAATTGCTTTCGCGCTAGTAATTGAAAGTACAAAAGGTAAATTTAAAAAATTTTCTGAAGCTTATAATCATCGAGTCCTATCTACAAGAGGAAGTGATGATAATTTTGAGTTTGACACCAAAAATATACATTTTATTACAAAATTCAAACCTTGGAAAAAACTAGAGAAAGATAAAATTAAATGGTTTATTTTCAATCACGGTAGTCATATGTATCTATATAGAAATTTATGGCTTGAATTTGCATCCAAAATAGATGGCTTTGAATTTTTTTGTATGGAAACTCCCTTAACTACCAAGCAGTTAGTTGGTATGGAAATGCATATAGTTAGATGTTTTAATGAAAAAATCAAGTTGTTAAAAAACGTTAACTAATTGATAGTTATTTTTTTATTTGTAAGACAACCTATCTATTAATAAAGAGGTTGTCTTTTTGTAAAATAACTTATTTTTTATCTGCAAATTTAATAATTTTGTCTAAATTTGTTATTTCATTATTCACAAACTTTGTTAATCCCTTAATATAATCAGCTAAAACTGTTGGTGGCATCAACTGATAATTATTATTAAATAACTTATTTAATGAATTAATCACTTTTTGGTAATTTCCTTGTGAAAGAGCTAATTTAACCATTTGTATATGACACTCCATATCATTAGGTGTATGTTGCTCAAAATCAACTAATAACTTATTAGTTTTTTCAAATTGCCCTATATTACGAAAAATATTAGCTAAAATTAATTGTGGTAAATATTTTCTTAAAAAATATTTACATGTATTAGAAGTTATTAAATGATTAAGCAGGTGGATTGATTCCTCCCATTTTTGTTGAGTTACATAAACAAGCGCATTTAATATATCTAATTCATTCTGTTCAAATAAACCTTCTTGTAAATGATTTGAACTTATATTTAATGCATAAGATGGGTTCTGAAGATTATAACAACAAATCAACTGATAAAAGAGATCAATTGCTTTTTTATTTGTTATTCTTTCCCAACATTTATAAGCTTTGAGCCATTTTTCTTGTGCCATAAAAAGGAATGCTTTGGTTTTATCATCATTGATATCATCGATTTTTATATTTACATTATTGAAAAATAATGATATTTGATATTTACGATAACTTGCTTCCGCTAACATCTGTTGTGCTATAGTATTCCAGTGTCCATCTTTCTTTAATAGTATTTTAGAGTAAGCTATAATATCTTCCCAATTTGCTGACATCTTTAAAGATTCAATATAAACATTTAAAGCTGAGGCTGGAATTGACATAAAATTATTATTAAATGTTTTCTTTAAATGAGAGAGTACATTGAAGTAATCTTTTTTAATCAAAGCTAACTTAATTTTTTGTAATTCACATTCAAAATTATTAGTTGTGTGTTTTTCAAAATTTACTAATAGTGTCTGACATTTATCTAGTTTATTAATTTTTCTATACAAATCAGCCAGAATTAACTCTGGAAAATATCTTTTTAAAAAGTATTTATCTAGGTTACTTTTAAATAAAATATTTAATTGCTCAATAGCTTCACTCAAATTTTTATTAGACATAAATACTAACGCATTAATTAAACAAGACATTTCATGATCATAACAACCATTTTGCAAGTACTCATTTTGTACTTCAACAGCATAATCATGATTAGACAAATACAGGCAACATATTAATTGATAAAATAGGTCAGCGGATGACTTATTATTTACTTTACACCAAGAATTATAAGAATCATCCCATTGTTCTTTTGCCATAAAAAGAAATGCTTTAACTTTTTCATCTCTGATATTAATAATGTCAATATTATCAAGAAGTATACACGGTTTTCTCAGATAATAACTGGCCTCAGATAATATAAGTTGACCATATTTTACTTGTTCTTCATCATTGGATAATAATAATATTTTTGCTCGTTCTATTGCTATCCGCCAGTTTTGCACAGAATATGTTTCTGTCATAAATTCATTTACAATGTCAAAATCAACTGTCTCTGGATTTTCAGGTGGTTTATCTAATGCTTTTATTGCATCAAAAATTCTTTCACAACATCGTCCATCTCTGAAGGGGTAAACATCTTTAATTCTTGATAAATATGGCTCTTCGATAGAAAAATTATTATTAACAATAGTTTTCAATGCATTATTTAAATCATCTTTAGTCATAACCACAGGTCCAAAACCGTGTTGCCTATAATCAAAATAACCTTTTGAAAATGTATGTTTGCCTGAAAAAAATTCATTTTCATCAAATTGATAATATATGATTTGTTTTCCTAAATATGCCATATCAAATGCTACTGATGAATAGTCTGTTATAAGAAGTGTTGACCTTAAAAATAACTCTTGAATACTACAATTATCAGAACTCCATTGTTCAATGTAAGGTGGAATATTAAAATCATCTAAATATGGTTCGATGTTTTTATGAAGAGCGAAAATAACTTTTATTCCATCACATGTTATTTTTTTTAATTCTTCGCTATGTAAAAAACTTTTCCAATGTATAGCATAATCTGTTGACATGAAATCAGGGTTCTTATCGCGTTCAGAACAATTCGCTTTTGCTTTTGGCAAAATTGAATCACGCCATGTTGGCATTATTAGAATAGTTTTATTATTTGATTCAAATTTATTTTTTTTCAAAAATAATGCATCATGTCTAGCTAAACCGGTTAATATCACTTCTTTATTTGTTAAATAATATCTATTATCGAATGCGATAGATTTAAATTCCGCTTCAGTACTAGTAATCATTAAACTGATATTTTTTTTGGTATTGATCCAATTTGATAAATCGTCTTTAATAACACCGTGCTGTAAAAATATAAATTGTTGATTTAACATTGAACCATCGGGGAAATAGTCATTAACATATTTATCAATATGGCTACTGATTACTTTTGATGCTGTTTTCAATAATTTCTTATGTTCAAATGAACCAAAATTTAACAAATTAAAATTATCTTTTTTCAAACGTTTCCAATCATGTGATTTATTCGATAATACATAATAAATTTCCTGCTCAGGATGCTCAGATCTAATATACCTATACAAATGTTCTGCATTATCATCAGCTCTAGTATCTCGATCCATAAGAATCCAATGTTCTCTTTTATTTTTTTGCACAAAATTAGCTAAATGTTCCATCATTTTCTGATTAGAAATTCCAGTATAAAAAAATGTTCCTTTGATATTAATTTTTGAATGAATACCATTAAATTTGATTTCAAATTTATTAAAGTTATCTGGTAAACGAACCCACAATTTATAGGTTGTGACAAAATATCTATCGCCAAAAGTGTGAATTTTCTTTTTGAAATACTTAGGTATCGTATCTTTGTTATCAAATAATATTGAAATATCAGCATCTTTGTAACTATGATATGAGATTAGTATCTCTTTTTTAGCCTCATCATATCTTTCAATATATGCTATTTGAGTTATATCTGTTATACCTTTAAATGAACCTAGTAAACCTACTTTGAAAAAAAACCAAATTCCAGCTAAATCAAAACTTAAAATTGTTTTGTAATCAATATAAGATAAAACTTTTTCAGAATTTTTATAAAATTTTATTTTTTCATCTGCGCTAAGAATATTTAAAGGATTAGAATTATTTAGCAAACGTTTACAAATCCACGAAAAATCATATAAAGCTTGTCTTTGAATAAATTCTGGTATTTGTTTGAACTTTTTATGGTAGAATTCCAAGACAAAAATTGGACCAAATTCTAAAGCGTCTAAAAACTTACGTTTATCATTCCAAGATGTATCTAAAGTTGAAGTATTATCTTCTCTTTTTCTATAATAATATTTAGCTGATGGCAAAAAAACTACTTTAGATGATTTGATACAGTATATATATTCTGAAGCAAAACGCGCATCTTCAAATGAAGGTCGCAGTCTAGGTTCGAAAAATAAATCATTTTCAAGAATGACTTTTGTAGAAAAAACTCCTGAATTGACTGACATTACTATATTTTTGCCAAAATTAAAATTTGAATTATATGTAACACCATTAGTAAAACGATATTTCAATGGATGAGAGTCGCTATATTGATTATTACTTTCATGATAAAAAATAAAATTACAATTGACTAATCCTATGTCTTTAGGGTTTTTATCAATAATTTTCGCTATTTCCTCAAAGTAATTCAAACTAACAAAATCATCAGGATCAATAAAACTTACCCATTTTGTTTTAACTAACTCTATCCCTAAATTCCTAGCTGAAGCTTGCCCACCATTTTCTTTGTGAATGTAAGTAATATTTTTAGGATATTTTTTCATCCATTTTTGAATGATTTCTGCAGATTGATCTGGCGAGTCATCATCGACTAAAATTAAGTGAATATGTGTTTTAAATCCAATTGTTTGATTCACTAAGCTTTCAAAATAATCTTTTAGATATTTTTCTACACCATAGACTGCTGATACAATTGTAAATTTTTGAGTAGTTTTATATTTTTGATGTGGCAAATATTTTAAAAAATATTTGCTTCTTTTTTCATACATATCCGAAAAGAAACGTTTCGGTTCTCTTTTTAATTTTTTTAATTTTTTTAATACAGACATAAAATTTTAAACCTTGTAAAGAATAAAGTATTAATCAATAAGATAATCAACTAACTATAGAATTTTTTAAGAAACTCCATCAAATTTGATTTATAATTTGGATCATTATTTTTATTTATAAAAAAATCATTTGCACAAAAAGAATGAGGCATTGGATTTAATTTCTTATGAAGAAAAGCATAATTAGTTTTTGCATTAGCAGATCGAATATTAAAGTAATAACATATATCACGAGATAATTTAGATTTTCCTTCTATATACATCATCCAGGGAACCAAGAAAGTAGCTAAATTTAGATCATTATTATCTCGAAATTTATTTTCTATAAAATTACTAATTTCTTGATTAAAATAAGACCATGCTAATTTAAAATAAGATTTTTTTAATGATACATAAGTGTGAACTAACGGATTGTTTACTTTTTTATTATATTTTTTTAATAGTAGTTCTCTACAATTTAGACTAGCGGATAAAGTCGGCGTTTTAAAACCTTTTTTTAACAGAATATTCAAATCTTTTTCAGTTACAAATAAAGATGATAAATTATTGCCACTTAAAAAATGCGTTTTAGGAAGATTTCTTGCAACAAAAACATCATCATTAAAATAAATAAAGTTTTCAGATAGTTCAGAAATATTATGTAAATGAGCTTCAATAACATGTGAATTAAAAGTTGGAAGATATTTTTTATCTATAATCTGACTATGACTAATAATCTTAACTTTTTCAGAAAGTCGAAATGTAGGAATTTGATCATCTGTAATTAAAAAGATATTTCTAACCCATTTCATGTGAAGTTCAATACTTTTAATTACATAAAATAACTCTCCATGGTCTTCAAATCTTGCATTATCTATCGAAATAAGGTCGATATTAATTTTTTTATTTCTATAATATTCAAACTTTGTTATCCAATCGGGATCTTGATTATTTACCCATGTAATAACCACATCAACAGGTTCGTTACTTTGATTTACTACAATGTCATATAATCTTAAATCATTTTCAATTAAAATTTTTTCATTTAAAAAATTATGACATTGTTCGTCTAAGGATAAGGGATACTTTTTTATGAAGTAATCTCTAAAAAATATACCTGGATTTTTTAAAAATTTATTGAATTTGCTCATATTATCAATTGAGCTCTATATGATTTTAAGAAAGTGTCTGAATAATTACCATCTACATTGATATTTGTTACTGTATATCTCATTTGAATATTCTCTTTTAATTAAAATTATTTAGCATTTAACTTAAAGTCAGAGTAATAAATGGAACCTTTAATCTGAGATTTGTTATATAAATAGCTTCGATATCGTTCAAACAGTTCAGGATCAGGTTTTTGCCCTTCTTTCCAGAAACGATCAAGTCCGTCCTGAAAAGTTAATCCATTTATATCATAATGAGCATTACCTAAAGTTATTACAGGTAGTCCATGAATAAGCGCTGAAAGTCCACATGTACTATTAACAGTAACTAATCCAATCGTTTTTCTAAGTAAAATTGGCATAGGAACACCATGAACATATATAACTCTTTTATCTACACCATAACGGCTAGCTAATTTTTTTATTAAACGATTATAATTATTAAAGCCTTCATCCATAGGGTGATGTTTGATTAATAGATAGCTTTTATCATCTGCATACATAGAAAAAGATCGAATAACTCTAAAAATATATGACTTCATCGAATGATAGTGGCTATGAACTTGTATTTGAAAATCTTGATTGCATTGCAGAGGAAAAACAAAAAAAGGTTTATATTCATTATTTATTACATTTTTTATTAATTTAGGTTGTATTAGTTTTGCCTTAAATTTTCGTAAAAGTGCTAATCCCCAACGAGATGCATAAAAAGATAATGATGTTTTTCTATGATGTATGTAATTTGGATAATTATGTTTCTTCAACAACATAAAAATATAATAAATAGAGCTATAATAGACCATAGAGTAAAAATGAGATTTACTTTTATTTTCATCAATCGTTGTAACATTGATGTTCTTATAAAAATCTTGGTTTTTAGGAATAAGAGAAAAGCCATTTACTCCATTTTTTTCAAACGTTATATAATGAGGTCTGAGATATCCCTCTTCAAAAGCCCAAAAAGATAAATTTGGATTAGAGTCAACTATTGACTTAGCAATTTTATGATAAGCGCGGCAATCACCAAAAACGATAATGGCATTAATTTGATGCTGTTTTATATAATTATCTAAAAAATGAGGAAATTTCTCAATTGATTCATAAAATGGAGTACTATTAATTGGATAGAAATGTTCATCTCCTCCATTGAAATTAATTTTATAAACATTACATCCAGATTTTTGTAACCATAATGATACCTTTTTAAAAAAAGGACCAACGGGGCCCTGCAGCAATAATATATTTCTTTGAGTTGCGGCTAATTCATACAAATAATGACTCATTACAATCTTTATAACATATTATATATAAGGAAATTACTGTTCAAAATTAGATGATTAAGTTCCCATTAAGAACGAAATTTACTCTTATAATTTATTAATGTTATTCCTCAAATATCCGTTTTATGCAATACAAATCTTCCATTCAACTACTTTCCAGCCACTTATCTAAATGAATAAAAGCACAATAAGAATATGTTTTAAAAGTAATTAACGAAATACGTGTTCAAATGCAAAATATTTATGTTTAATGATTCCATTATGATAAAACAATATAAAAATTTTGTAAATTTTATTAATATATATATGACATTTTTTATATTAACTTATTAATAATAAATGAATTAATAAGTATTAATAAATACAATTTTTACAATTTAGTTTATAAAATGATAATTATTTAATAATATTAAGATTAAAAAATTAAACCAATTAATTATTATTGAATAATGGTATTACATAGATTTAATGAGGAATTAGAATTTGGGTGATCAAAAGATCTTCAAATAAGCAGCAATAGGGATTAGATAAATAATAGTTAAAGCATTATAAATGATAACATTATTGCTTTGATAATTATCTAATTTTTGATGATTTTAGCTTATGAATAAGAAATATAATTTGTTTTAATTTGTTAAATTGCTTCTTAATCCAATTTTGCTTGATTGATGATTTATTACTTAATTTCTTATTATTTAGATAATGAATTAATGTTTCGGGATCAGTAAAATTTAATGAATCAGGATGTATATAAATAGCATATTCATACATTACAATATAAATTAATTCATGCAATGTTAATAACCGAGTTCTTCTAATATTAGGATATTTATCAACTGTTAATCCCCATCCTGAATAAAAAGGTTGTCCATAACATACAACTAGTTTATTGCGAATTAATGCTTCAAAACCAGCTAATGAAGTCATGGTATGGACTTCATCTACTTGCTCAATACAATCAATAATATCAACGAAATCAATAACTTCATTTACATATTTTAGTGCTTCTAATGTATCTATTTTACCTATACGATTTCCACTCAAAACATCTGGATGAGGCTTATAGATGATGTAATCATCAGGATTATTTTTTCTCACAAATTTTATTAAATCTAGATTTGTAGTGACCTTAGGAGAGCCATAAATAATAGATGCATCATCTTCAACCTGACCTGGTATCAATATAATTTTCAGTTTCTGATTAATTGACTTGATGCTAACCTTTTCGCCAACATTATACTTACCTAATTTTGTTTTTATTAGTAATTTTTGTAATGAAATGGCTTTTTCTATTTGGTACTGATCGACTTTTTTATTTTCAAGTAATAATTCTAATTCACTTTTATTTTGCGAATTAAAATAAATACCTAATTCATCAAAAACTAATGAATATGGCATTACTAAATTGGAGCCCAATCCAATTGATCTGATAAAACCATCCTCAACACGAATGGGATGTAAATTATCAATGAAGGGATATAAAGAATTTTTACCTTGTCCCCAAATTAAAATTTTTTGTGTTATCAGCTGGCTGTAATTATTTTGATTATTCGCTATATTTTTAAATTTTTTTATAGAATAAGCATTACATTTTATTGAAGGTAAATTTAAATAAGGTAATAAAACTTGCTTTTTCCAAAATGAAAATCCGACTAAATTAACACTACCCCTAAGTTTATTATTCAATTTTTTAATTTTAATTAAATAGTCAATAACATCAAATATTGTTCCTGTTTGGCCAGTATACGGATTAATATATTTACAATATAAAATATAACTGGCGATAAATAAATCAAGTATGCTAGCATCAGTTCTTCTATTATTATTCTTTATTTGATTTATACTTTTATGTCTATCATCTGTTATCCCCCATCCGGCATACCAAGGTAAACCAAAGGTAATAACTTTTTTTCCTAACAATAAAGCCTCAAATCCCATATGAGATGTTACAACATAAACTTTATCAATATTTTTTAATAGTGAAATTGGATTAACATCATCACTAATTAAAATAATTGATTTTTGATTAGCAACTTGAGTTAAATACCCTTTTTTGTATTTATTAATTACATCTGTATGAGTTTTTATATAAATAGTTGCATTTGGATTTTCTTTCTTCGCTGTTTCCAACATCAATAAAAAAGTTTCTTGATTAGCACCACCTAATTCAACAGCCATATCTCCGTAAGTTTGATCAATAACTAATATTTTTTCATTTTCAGTATTATCTTTAAAACCAGAAAAAGTTTTAGCATGGTTATATTTTGATAACTCATTATCAATAATTAATTTTATGGCATGAGTTGCTTGTGCTACATATTGATTGATGAGTGCTTTATTTTTAATTAATCCTTCTAATTCTGATGGTGTCCTTGAATCATAATAAATTCCCATATTATCAGCAATAAGAGATAAAGGAGGATATCCTTCAAGTCCTAAACCAATAGAGCGTAAAAATCCATCTTCTAAAGCTATAAATGGTAATGAATTTTTTTTCGCATATGCTCTAGCTTTAATAGTAGTTGGGCGATACCCCCAACCAGCAACAAAATCAGCATCATTTTTTTTATTTTTATAACTAAATGATAAATCGAAAAAAAAATGATTTATATTTTTTATAGATAAAATTTTTTTTGAGAAAATAACAACTTTTTTCATTCAAAGCTCTATTTAGTTATCAAGAAATTTTCTGTTGATTATTATGGTATTTATATGCTTTTTCTATTGTTTCAAACTGATATAGATTACCTGAATCTAATACCATTGCTCTATCACAATAGTTTTTTATAGCATTCATATTATGTGAAACTAAAATAAGTGCACGATCTTTTTTATTTTCAAATAATTCTTTTTTACACTTTTCTGTGAATCTAGAATCACCCACAGCAATCACTTCATCGATTAGGTAACAGTCAAACTCAATTGCTAATGACAAAGCAAAAGCTAGGCGTGCTTTCATTCCTGAAGAGTATTTTTTTACAGGTTCAAACAAGTAATCACCTAATTCAGCAAAATCTTCAACATATTTTTTTGTTTTTTCGATATTACATTCATAAATGCGGCAAATAAATTTTAAATTATCCATGCCTGTCAAACTACCTTGGAATGCACCTGAAAATGCAAGGGGCCAAGAAATACTCATATTCCTAGTTATTGTTCCAGAAGTTGGTTTCTCAATTTCACTGATAAGCCTAATCAGTGTAGATTTACCTGCTCCATTACGACCTAGAATGCCTATTTTCTCTCCTTTATTTAAGGAAAAATTAATATTATTCAGTACTGTTTTATAGCCTTTTCTAGTTGAATATTTTTTACAAACATCTTTGATGATTATCATTGGTTATTCTCAAGAATATAAGCTTCATTAGTTTTCACCATTGCTAAGCCTAAAAATAGCAAAGCAATATCACATAAGATTAGATAATTAACATTTTGATGTGTGTTTACTGAAGGTCCAAAATAGCCCGCACGAAACATCTCTGTACCATTAATTGGAGGAATTAGAAGCAAAACTTTTTGGACTTCGGGAGAGAAAGTATCAACCCAAAAAAAAGCTCCAGAAAGAGGAACAAGCAAAAAACTTAATGTTCCCCACATCTTATCAAAAACTTCATATTTAGACGATAAAACAAAAATAATAAGCCCCAATCCTAAAGAAAACCAACACATCAAACCCCAAGCACATATCATATAAAATGGATCATAAGGTATAACTATCAATCCGAGAAAAATAAATATAATCACAATAAATACCTGCGCGGCGCTTGCACCAATGATTTCAAGAGCAACACGTGCATAAACTAGATCTAAAATTCTTATATTTCGATGATATAATAGAGCTTGGTTTGCGCTAACTGAGTTTTTTGCTCGAGAAGATGCATTACGCCACATCATTACCATTGGATAACCAGTTATAACAAAAGCAATTATATTGAGATTAGAAACTGAATTTATTTTAAAAAAAAACCACATCAAACTTATCAGTAAAGTAAATGACATTGGTTCAACAAATAACCAAAGAAAACCAATATTATTGCGCCCATAGCGAGTGATAATCTCCCTTAAAACTAAAGCACTCAAAATATTAATTTGTATTTTAAGGGAACGTAAAAAAGAAGTTTTAGATATAGAATCAATCATTAATCTTTATGCTCTTTTATAGCCGCTACAAATAAGTTAACAATACCATAAATCATTAAACTAATAATAAATGTTGATAAAATATTATAGATACGGGCAGGTTTAAAGGAAACATCAGAAAGACTCGGTTGCTCGATTCGTTCAAGATAAAGTTGTTTTTTTGTTATTTCAACTTGCGCATTTCGTAATGACAATGTTGCAGCTTCGAATTGTTGTTTGGCTACAGTATTATTGATTAGAATTTGTTGATATTCTGCTAAATTAGCA
Source organism: Gilliamella sp. B2824 (assembly GCF_026536245.1). Classification (NCBI taxonomy): domain Bacteria; kingdom Pseudomonadati; phylum Pseudomonadota; class Gammaproteobacteria; order Orbales; family Orbaceae; genus Gilliamella; species Gilliamella sp. B2824. The sequence goes on from NZ_JAFNON010000005.1 coordinate 15,818, forward strand.
TCCTTATTTTTGTTTTTCTGAAATTCAGATAATGCTTGAGCCTCTTTTTTCATCAATAATTCAGCATTTTTCAATTCAGCCAAAGATGCAGTGATAAGATCTTGTTTTGCTCGTAAATTTATTTGGTTTACAAAACCTTCAGCTTTTCTCAACAATTGTTCATTAATCTCAGAAGCATCTTTAGCATCAAAAGCATTAACACTAATTGTAGCAATACCTGTAGAAGTATCAAAATTAACATTAATCATATTACTCATATATTGATAAAAGTACTCTTTTTTATTATAGAATGCGAAATCAAATCCATTAAAACGAGATATTACATCCCCTTTTTTTGTATACCAATCTTGCACAGGCAAAACTTTTTCAATTGAAGATAATGCATCTCTGGATTTGATGTATGAGATTACTACATAAGAATCATCATTAGAACGTGAAATTCCAACTTTTGAAAAAAAACTACCTAAACCACCTAATGAAGATTGAGTATCTGAAGAGCGTATGATATACGTAGCTTCCGATGTATAAATACTCTCGGCTATTAAACCAAAATAAATAATTGATAATAAAGTCGGCAATGTAACAATTAAATGTTTTAACCAATACTTTTTAGCTTTAACAATAGTAGAACTCATATGTTTTCGCAGGTAGATTAAAAATACTAATCGCTAATTTGATTGATCTGATTAACTACCCCTACCCCTGGTGAAAAAATCGCATATAAGAATTTTTGTAGTTCGATTATTGGAGCGGATGCAACATAAACAATATCATTATTCTGAATTTGAAAATTATTCATAATAAATAATGAATTAGGATCACTTAAATCAATTTGGTAAACTGTCGGGACCCGTTCTTGATTCTTACTAGTATTGATTGTATCTTGATACCTAAAAACAAATACTCCTTTGGCATTTGCTTGCGAATCACGTAAACCACCGATACGAGCTAAAGCTTGAGACAAATTAATACCAATAGCTTCAAAGCGTACCTCTTTAGTTGCCCCAGTTGCCCCCATTGAAATAAATGAACTAGGTTTATTAATTAGAGTAATCACATCATCTCGCTGAAGATGAATATTAAATTTAGGATTAGATAAGACTAGACTTAACGGTATTTGATCGATTTTATTGTTTCTAGTTATTTGTATTAAAGTATCTCGAATATCGTACATATTGTTACCTAGCATAGTAACAGCATCTAGTAATCGCTCTCCCTTAGCTGTGATGGGCATTTTCCCACTAAATTGATCGCCAATCACTGTAACACTTGATGATCTTTTTTCTAAAACTGTTACAATCACCTGTGGTCTATTAGCAATACCAGATAATTTTTCAACTATTTCTTTTTGTACTTGTGAAGGATTTCGATTAATTGCTTTTATATCACCTACAAACGGCAAGGAAATATAGCCTTGAGAGTCAACAATAACAACAGGCAATTCGGTCAGTCCAGTTTTTGGAGCACTTGTATCACCGGTTCCTGTAAATAAAATTGCAGGCGGTGTCTCAATAACTGAAATTTTTAAGGCATCCCCTTTTCCAATATTATCAATTTTTCTTGATTTATCATTTGGTTCGTTGATGAATTTTGGATTATTAATTGGAAAATTTGTTTTAGGATTTTGAGATAAATTATTTAGATTAACAATTTTAACTTGACTATAAATCTTATCTAAATTTCCATTCTGCTTATCAATATTCTTAATTGCAGAAAAACTAGGTCCTGAATGAGGTAAAACAGAACAACCATTTAAAATCATTGCTATAGTTAATGGAAGAAGATATGGTGCTTTCAAAGTAAACTTCCTTATTCATCGATATTATCTATTCTAGGCTCTTATTTTATTAAGATTCAAGACCTATTTACTATTATATTTTATTATGAACTAGTTTGGAGGAGACCCTATCAGCCGCATCCCACACACATACTTTTTACTTTGGCTGCTTCCTTCCGGACCTGACCTGATGAGCAAAAAAACGTTGCAAGAGGACCCATAGAGCCTCCATAGAAGAGGCGTTATTATGCTTTATTTGGAAAAATAAAACAACTACTTTATTAAAAAAGAAAATAGCCTTTCCGCTTTTCAACTGAAGAAAGGCTATGTGATTAATGGATATAAGAAATTAATTTAGCGATTGATAACTAAATTTTTTTCAATTCGTTCTCTAAATTTTATCCCTGGTCTAAATGTGACAACTCGACGAGCTGAAATGTCTACACTTTCCCCTGTTTTTGGATTACGACCTGGGCGTGAATTTTTATCTCGTATAGCAAAATTACCAAAACCGGATAATTTAACTGGTTCCCCTTTTTCTAAAGCCACTCGAATCTCTTCAAAAAAAAGTTCAACAAGGACTTTAGCTTCTTGGCGATCTATATTAAATTTTTCGGCAAGACGATCTGCAATATCAGCTTTAGTTAATGTCATAGTTATTATTCTCTTAATAGGGCTTTAAAACGAATTTGTAAGGCTGTAATACATTTGCTTACAATGTTTGTTATATCTTCTTCTTCAAGTGTACGTGATTTGTCTTGTAAAATCAAACTGATAGCAAGGCTTTTTTGATCTTGTTTAATGTTATCACCTTGATAAACATCAAACAAATTGACTTTAATAAGTTGCTCTCCGCCAGCACGTTTACACTCAGCTATAATATCTGCTGCTGGAATTGTATTTGAGACGACAATAGCTATATCTCGTTTATTTGACGGATACTTCGATAGGTCTTGAGCAACAGGTACCTTCTTATCGCTAATTTTAGCTAAATTTATTTCAAAAACAAGCGATTTACTATTTAAAGATAATTTTTTTTCGATTTCTGGATGCAATACGCCAAAATAGCCAATAATTTCATTGTTCAAATATATGGCCGCACTTTGCCCTGGGTGTAATGCATTGATGTCTGCTTTTTTAAATTCAACAGTTTCGCTACAGCCTAATAGTGCCAAAATAGATTCTATATCCCCTTTTAAGTCATAAAAATCGATATTTCGTTTAGGCAATGCCCAATGTTCTTCATATAAGTTACCGGTGACAACGCCTGATAACATGAGTTCTTGACGAACGCCAAATTCACAACTTTGATCTGGAACAAAACGTAAACCAGTTTCAAAAAGACGAATACGTGATTGTTGACGGTTTTGATTGTACAACACTGCATCTAATAATCCAGACCAAAGCGATAAGCGCATTACAGACATTTCACTTGAAATTGGGTTTGGCAGCGTTATTGCAGTTTGCTCAGAATGAAGAAGACTTTGAATTTTTGGATCAACAAAGCTATATGTAACGGCTTCTTGATAACCACGATCAACCAATAAATCTTTAATTCGTTTTAACGCTATGTGGCTTTCTGGCTTCGGCTTCATAACTAATTCAATTTTCATATTCGCATTAGGAATATTGTTATAGCCATAAATACGGGCTACTTCTTCAACTAAATCTTCTTCTATTTGTAAGTCAAATCGCCAACTCGGTGCTTCAACGGTCCAAATCTCATTTTTGAATGAGACGTTACATCCTAATCTTTCAAGAATATCAATTATTTTTTGCGTTTCAATTTTATAACCGATAATGCGATCTATTTTTGAACGATGTAATTGAATGGTCGCTTGTTTTGGCAAGTGTTCTTCGTTGGTAATATTAACAACCGGACCTACCTCACCACCACAAATTTCAATAATTAATTGAGTTGCTCTTTCGATTGCAACATTTTGTAAAGCAGGATCGACTCCGCGTTCATAACGATGAGAAGCCTCAGTATGCAAACCATATTCACGTGCTTTACCGGTAATAGCTAATGGAGCAAAGAATGCTGATTCTAGAAAAATATCTTTGGTTGACGTTGTAACACTTGATTTTTCACCGCCCATAATACCGGCCATCGCGAGTACTTTTTGCTGATCAGCAATGACAAGCGTATTATCATTTAATTTGACTTCATTACCATTTAATAATGTGAGTTTTTCATCTTGATGTGCATAACGAACAACAATCCCTTTTTCGATTTGAGCTAAATCAAACGCATGCATTGGATGACCAAGTTCGAGTAATACATAATTAGTAATATCTACAATGGCATCAACTGAACGAATTCCACCACGACGCAACTTTTCTTTCATCCATAATGGCGTAGCTGCTTCGATATTGATGTTTTTGATTACTCTTCCTAGGTAACGAGGGGCTGCCTTTGGAACATCTATTTGAATTGAGACGGTATCGGAAATTGATGCTGGTACGTTTGCTACTTTAAGCTCCTTCATTGGTATATTGTTAACCGCTGAAATATCACGAGCAACACCAACAATACCAAAACAATCAGCTCGATTAGGTGTAACACTAATATCAATCATAACATCGTTAAGATTTAAATATTCTCGAATATCTTGTCCTAAAGGAGCATCTTCAGGTAACTCAATAATACCATTATGATCATCAGCAATACCTAATTCAGAATAAGAGCACAGCATTCCTTCTGAAGGTTCACCTCGGAGTTTTGCTGATTTGATTTTGAAATCTCCTGGTAAAACAGCCCCAACAGTTGCACAAGCAACCATTAAACCTTGACGGCAATTAGGTGCGCCGCAGACAATGTCTAATAATTCAGATTTACCAATATCGACTTTTGTCACGCGTAGTTTATCGGCATTAGGATGCTGTTTGCATTCTACTACTTTTCCAACAACGACACCTGTAAAATCACCAGCAACTTTTTCGATATCATCAACTTCTAATCCAGCCATAGTTAATTGATCGGCTAGTGTATCGCTACTTATTTCTGGATTGATCCATTCACGTAGCCAACTTTCACTAAATTTCATGTTTTGATCTCCAGAATTAATTAAATTGCTTTAAGAAACGTAAATCATTTTCAAAAAATGAGCGTAAATCGGTGACACCGTAACGTAACATGGTTAATCTTTCGATTCCCATACCAAAAGCAAACCCATTATAGACATCAGGATCGATACCGACATTACGCAACACATTTGGGTGGACCATACCACAACCTAGAACTTCAAGCCATTTACCGTTTTTCGCTTTGATATCAACTTCGGCTGAAGGTTCAGTAAATGGAAAGTAGCCAGGTCGAAAACGAATTTCCATATCATCTTCAAAAAAGCAGTGAAGAAAATCATGCAATAACCCTTTCAAATGAGTAAAGCTAATATCTTTATCAATCAATAAACCTTCCATTTGATGGAACATTGGCGTGTGAGTTTGATCATAGTCATTGCGATAAGTTCGACCTGGAGCAATGATTCGAATAGGTGGTTTTTGTGTTTCCATTGTTCTAATTTGAACAGTGGATGTTTGTGTTCTTAATAAACGATTTGCATCAAACCAAAAGGTATCATGATCTGCTCGAGCAGGATGATGAGAAGGGATATTAAGTGCATCAAAGTTATGATAATCATCTTCAATTTCGGGGCCTGTTTCAACAACAAAGCCCAGTTCACCAAAAAATTCAACTAAACGATTTATTGTTTTGGTGACGGGATGTAATCCCCCTAATTCAAGCGTTTTACCCGGTAATGAGATATCGATGGTTTCGTTGGCTAATTTTGCATCAAGAGCCTGGCGCTCTAAAAGTTGACGTTTTTGATTTAATAATTCAACGACTATTTGCTTAGCATCATTGATTTTTTGACCGACCGCGGGGCGTTCATCGGCAGGAACATCACGTAAAGAAGCCATTTGCATGGTAAAGTAACCTTTTTTACCAAAATATTCTACACGTATCTGTTCGATCGCATTAATGTCATTAGCACCTTCAATAGCGGATTTGGCATTATTCACCAGTTCAACTAATTGAGACATACAGTTCTCCTGCTTATTGTTCATTATATAAAAAAAGCCTCTTTTGAGGCTTTATAATTATTTTTCGTTTTTTCCTTGCCTCACGAACCAATATTGCTATTGAAGCTAAAAAACAAACGAAAAATAACTAAATTCATCATTAATCCACTTTTTTAAAATAAATCATTTATATTTAAAATAATAAAAGCCGAGATAACTCGGCTCTTATAAAGTTATTATAATGCAGCTTTTGCTTTTTCAACTAATGCAGCGAATGCATTTTTATCAAATACAGCAATATCTGCAAGGATCTTACGATCGATTTCAATTGATGCTTTCTTTAAACCATTAATGAAACGGCTATAAGAAAGACCACATTGACGAGCTGCCGCATTGATACGCACAATCCATAATTGACGGAATTGACGTTTACGTTGACGACGGTCACGATAAGCATATTGTCCAGCTTTGATTACTGCTTGGAAAGCAACACGATAAACACGTGAACGAGCTCCATAATAACCTTTTGCTTGTTTTAAAATTTTCTTGTGACGTGCACGAGCAATAACACCACGTTTAACACGAGCCATAAATCATATCCTCTAAATAGTTAACCTAAATTAAGCGTATGGAACACACGCTACAACTAAACCTAAATCACCTTTTGACACTGTTGTCAAACCACGTAAATGACGTTTACGTTTAGTTGATTTTTTAGTTAAGATATGACTTTTGTTAGCTTGCTTATGCTTAAAGCCACCAGAAGCTGTTTTTTTAAAGCGCTTTGCTGCGCCTTTTACAGTTTTAATTTTAGGCATTTTATTAATTCCTACTTCGCATTGTTAATAACACAAAATAATGGTGTAACGTTTAACAAAATTAAAAATTAACTTGATGAACCATTATTTCTTCTTCGGCGCAAGCACCATAATCATTTGACGACCTTCGATCTTAGTTGGATAAGATTCGATGATTGCCAAATCAGCTAAGTCTTCTTTAATGCGATCAAGCATTTCAGTGCCTAACTGTTGGTGAGCCATTTCTCGACCACGAAAACGTAGCGTTACTTTAGCTTTATCGCCATCTTCTAGAAAGCGCATCAGGCTGCGGAGTTTTACCTGATAGTCGCCTTCGTCTGTACCAGGTCGGAATTTAATTTCCTTAACCTGAACAACCTTTTGCTTCTTCTTCTGTTCTTTTGTTGCTTTACTCTTTTCATAGAGGAACTTGCCATAATCCATAATTCGACAAACAGGTGGCTCTGCATTAGGGCTTATTTCAACTAAATCTAGAGTTGCTTCTTCGGCTTGCTTTAAAGCTTCATCTAAGCTAACTATACCGAGCTGTTCACCATCGACGCCGGTTAACCTCACCTCGCGAGCAGTAATTTCATCATTGATTTTATGCGCGCGTGTTGACTGAATTCGTTTACTGACTTTAATATCTCATTCCTCCAAATTAATTTATCATTAATTCATCTGTTCTAATGAACGACTATGAATTTCGTTAAGCAACAATTCTATAACATGTTTCACTTCAAAGCTACCAAGATCTTTACCTTGACGAGTTCGAACTGAAATTGTTCCTGATTCCATTTCTTTGTCTCCACAGACAAACATATAAGGAACACGTTTTAGAGTATGCTCGCGGATTTTAAACCCTATTTTCTCATTTCTCAAGTCTGCTTTTGCTCTAATGCCAACTTTTTGTAGTTGCTCGGTTAATTGTTTTGCATATTCAGCTTGATTATCGGTAATATTGATGACAGCAACTTGTAGTGGTGCAAGCCATGTTGGGAAAAATCCTGCACAGTTTTCGGTCAAGATACCCATAAAACGCTCCATAGAACCTAAAATAGCCCTATGAATCATAACCGGTGTGTGGCGTTCATTATCTTCGCCAACATAAGTTGCATCTAAACGTTCAGGTAACATAAAGTCAAGTTGAACTGTACCACACTGCCATGCTCGACCTAAACAGTCATGTAACGTAAATTCGATTTTAGGACCATAAAATGCCCCTTCACCTGGTAAATATTCAAATTCAATACCATTTTCGGTTAAGCAGTCAGCTAAATCTTTTTCAGCTAAATCCCAAGTTTCATCTTTACCAATACGTTTTTCAGGACGTGTTGATAATTTGACCGTAATATCAGTAAAGCCAAAAGTGCTGTAAGTGTCATAAACCATTTTAATACAGCTGTTTACTTCACCTCGAATTTGGTTTTCAGTACAGAAAATATGCGCATCATCTTGAGTAAAACCACGTACACGCATCAACCCATGCAAAGAACCAGAAGGTTCATTACGATGACAACTACCAAACTCTGCCATGCGCAAAGGTAAATCACGATAAGATTTCAAACCTTGGTTAAAAATTTGCACATGCCCAGGACAGTTCATTGGTTTAATACAATATTCACGATTTTCAGATGAAGTCACAAACATTAACTCTTTATAGTTACCCCAGTGACCAGTTTTTTCCCATAACACTCGATCCATCATAAATGGACCTTTTACTTCTTGGTAGTCATATTCTTTAAGTTTGGTACGAACAAACACTTCAAGCTCACGGAAAATAATCCAGCCATCATTATGCCAAAACACCATGCCAGGGGCTTCTTCTTGCATATGATAAAGGTCAAGTTGTTTACCAATTTTACGATGATCACGTTTGGCCGCTTCTTCTAAAAATTGTAGATAACTATCTAATTGCTTTTTGTCAGCCCAAGCTGTCCCATAAATACGTTGTAACATTTTATTATCACTATTGCCGCGCCAATAAGCACCCGCAACTTTTTGTAATTTAAAATGATGACAAAAACGCATATTTGGTACATGCGGACCACGACACATGTCGATATACTCTTCATGATGATAAAGTGCTGGCGTTGAATCTTTCGGTATGTTTTCATCTAAAATAGCGATTTTATAAGGTTCATGACGTTCCCAAAAGACTTCTCTAGCTCTTTCCCAACTAACGACTTCCTTTATAACTTCATAATCTTTTTTAGCCAATTCATGCATACGTTTTTCAAGCGCATCAAGATCCTCTTGTGTTAAAGAGTGTTCTAAATCAACATCATAATAAAAACCATTGTCAATTGTCGGCCCAATAGCCATTTTCGTATCCGGCCATAATTGTTTAATGGCGTGACCCAATAAATGTGCACAAGAATGGCGAATAATTTCAAGTCCATCTTCATCTTTAGCGGTAATGATTGCTAATGTTGCATCTTGATCAATGAGGTCACAAGCATCTTTACGCTGTCCATTAACACGCCCTGCAATACATGCTTTGGCAAGACCTGCACCAATACTTTGAGCGACTTCTAAAACAGTAACCGGTTTATCAAACTGACGTTGACTTCCGTCAGGAAGAGTAATAATTGGCATAATAAATCCTTATAACAGTGGTGCGCCACACGAAAGCGCACATGTGTGTAAATATTGCATCTAAAATAATAGATCGCGTATACTACCACTTATCATAAGGATTTCAAATAGAAATAGTGGTCTTATGAATATTAATAATGAATATTTTTTACTATACTGAATCGTATAATTAACATGAAATTTTTAACGAAATTTGCATCTTAAAACGGTTAAACGATTTATGATTGATAGTTGTTTAAGTTGAATGGTTTGTTAATGCTATTATGAACATTTGGATTGATGCTGATGCTTGCCCTAACCCAATTAAAGAAATTTTATATCGAATCGCTATTCGTAAATCAATCAAAATTAATTTAGTTGCTAATCAATGGTTAAATATTCCGCCTTCACCTTTTATTTCTCGATTACTTGTTGAACATGGTTTTGATAAAGCAGATAACAAAATTGTCGAACTTGTTGAATTAAATGATTTGGTCATTACATCTGATATACCTTTAGCATCAGATGTATTAAATAAAGGCGCTTTTGTTCTTACACCTAGAGGTGAAGTTTATACGTTAGAAACAATTAAAGAGCGGCTAGTGATGAGAGATTTTATGGAAACAATGCGAGCAAGTGGAATACAAACTAAAGGATCCGCTCCCTTTTCAAGTAAGGACCGCGAAAAATTCGCCAATCAACTTGATATTTTAGTTAAAAGGCTAACTAAATAAAGTTAATCATTTTGATAAGAAAATTATACCTATAATTTAAAATATTTATCTTTAATAACGTTACGACGTTATATTTTTAAAAATAATTCTCTACTTTTAAATGGTTTTGCACCTATATAAGGTTTCAATGCAATTCTGGTAAAACGTTTGGCCGCTTTAAGTGTATCTTCATTATTAAACTGACGTTTGCCAAAAGCTAAAACGTGTTCACCACTAAAACTAGTACTATTTTGCAGTAAACTACTAATAAACCCTTTTTCTGATTGATATTGATAATGCATTGTTTCAACAATATCATCACCGGTTGCACTGCAATGAAAAAAATCAACGTGATAACCTAAGTTTTCTAATAAAGATAGCTCAAAACTACGTAACACATTTTCAGCAGAAACTTGCTGTGCGAGTTGCTGTAAGCTTTGTAAATAGTCATCAAAAAGTGTAGGCATTTCTGTTTCGGCAACCAGCACTCGATGGAGTAACTCGTTTAAATAAAAAGCGCTATATAAATGAATTGAAACCAAAGGTAGTGTCAAAGATACCGCTTCAACCTGGCGTAATGTTTTTATTTCACCTTGACCAGAATATTGAACAATTAATGGAGTAAAGGGTTGTAAAATGCCCTTTAACGCGGATTTTTTACGTCTGGCACCTTTAGCTAAAATAGTTATTTTACCTTTATTTTCAACAAATAAATCAGCTAATAGACTACTTTCACTGTAAGTTCTGGTATGAAGTATAAATGCTCTTTGCCAATTTTCCATTAAAAAAGCCTTTTAATTGCGTCGCAATTTTTTATCCACAAGGGTATCTGACCAAAATTTAAGTAATTTTATGAAATTTTCACCTGAAATCTAGCTGAAAATCCGATATAATCAATTGCTAAAAACTACAGGATTATAGGATAAATAAAAGACAAGCTATGGAACTTTTTTCAATAATTTTACTTATAGTATTAATTGTATCACTTTCTGGTGTCGTTGTTAAAATGTTACCAATACAAATTCCACTACCACTTATGCAAATATTGTTGGGATGTATATTGGCAGCGTTTGGTGTTTATGTGAAGTTCGATCCAGAACTATTTCTTGTTTTATTTATACCTCCTTTACTTTTTGCTGATGGTCGAAAAACATCAGTTAAAGATTTCGTCTATAATTTCAGAGAAATTGTTGGATTGGCCTTAGTATTAGTGGTGATATCCATCATTGCATTGGGTTATTTGTTACATTGGATTTTACCAAATGTGCAATTAGCCGCAGGTTTGGCTTTGGCTGCCGTATTATCACCAACCGATGCGGTTGCGTTAAGTGGCATTGTCGGTAAGGGTCGAATCGAAAAAGAAAAAATGGAAATAATTGAAGGTGAAGCTTTAATGAACGATGCATCTGGCTTAGTATCATTAAACTTTGCAATAGCCATCGCCGCAGGCGCGATACAGTTCGATTTATTACAAATTAGCGTGACATTCTTTGTTGTTGCCATTGGTGGATTAGCTATTGGTGTTTTATTTACCTGGTTATATGCACGCATTTTAAGAAAAATAAATAAACTTACCCATAATGATCCGGCAATCCAAATTGTGCTGTTATTCTTACTTCCTTTTGCTGCTTATATTATTGCCGAAGAATGCCATTGTTCAGGTATTTTAGCTGCAGTTAGCGCCGGCATGACAGTTAATCAATCTGGCATGATGAGAAATGCACCTTTAACAGCGCGTTTACAATCAGATAGTACTTGGTCAATGTTAACTTTTGTGTTCAATGGTTTTGTATTTATTTTATTAGGAATTCAATTACCAAGTATTTTAACGAATACTTTTGCTGAGAATCAAACCGATGCATCCATTGAAGTCTGGCAATTATGTTTAATTGTGCTGTTTGTCTTCATTGCTTTAATGGGAACAAGATTCGCTTGGCTTTGGGCAATGAAACATATGCCAACAATGCCATTTGGTACCAAACGCCCTCTTGCATTTCGATCTTATTCAACCCGAGATTTGTTAATTTCAACTTTTGCAGGTGTACGCGGCGCAATAACCCTTGCCGGTGTTCTCTCTATTCCAATGACAATCGGCGGCCGATATCAACTTGTCTTTATAGCAACAGGCATTATCCTTATTTCATTAATTGCCGCTGTGATTATATTACCGATATTATTAAGAGGTAGCGTCATTTTAGATAATTCCGAACAAGATAATGAAATTCTTACTGTAAAAGGTCATATGGCCGAAGAAGCCATTGTCAGTTTAGAAAAAATGCAAAATAACTTATTACAAGAAACAACCGAAAACAGCATGGATCAAGAAATTGTTAATGAAGTCGGTTCTCGTGTTATCGGTTCGTTAAGACGTAGAACGGGGCTGAAGGACTTAGAACAAAAAGCACTTGAAGCCGAAAATCTTGAAAGGCGCATGCGTTTAGTTGCTATTGGTGCAGAGCGTACGTCGTTATTACAAATGAAAATTCGTAATGAAGTGAGTGAAGAAGTTTTCGAGCATTTAAATACAGATTTAGATATTTATGAAAAAATGATTTCTGGGGATGTATAAATGATTAGCAATCATCACTTATTAGGAAAAATACACTCAACATTTGTCGACAAAGCGCCTCAAATGTTGGGGGTAACGTTGCGTTGTATTCCTTTTAATTTAAAAAAACAAGTTATCGAACAATTGTTACAATTACAATTTAAGCATTCACTTGAGGATGGAGATCTTGATTTTTTAGAAAATCGTTGGCTCAAAATCGAAGTGACCGATTTACAACTAGTCTGGTTTGTAAGTCTGATTGAGAATAAATTAGTTGTTAGTCGTGAAGAGATTGCTGATGTTAGTTTTATAGGTAATGCAAACGATCTAATTATGATAGCAACTCGACGACAAGATCCCGATACATTATTCTTTCAACGTCGATTAATTGTTGAAGGCGATACTGAACTAGGTTTATATGTCAAAAATCTTATGGACTCGATTGAAATAGAAGCCATGCCTAAATTTTTAAGGATAACACTCGAAAAACTTGCAGATATTATCCAAACCGCACCTCAGAATTAAGTCAATTTGCTCAATTTTAAACAAAATTGAGCAAATAAACGTTTCAAATACGACATTCTATTTTCAAAAACTAACAATAAATTATTTACTGTTATTTAGCTATCATTAAATAAACAACTAATTATATGTTTTGAGCCATAATAAATTTCTTAAAAATGGGGTTCTGTTTATTTTTCCTCTATTTATTAGACTGTTAGAAGCTCAAATTAGACATAGCATTATCTCCTGTATAGCGTTATATTTAAGGGTGATGAAATAATTATCAAAGATATAACGAGTGTTCACTCCCCATGAACCTTAATCTTTGTTAAACAATTTATCAGCAAAACGGAAAAATATTACAGGAGGAACCTTTATGTCTTTGATGAAAAAATTGATGATAAGTATTGCGATTGTTACAACGTCATTTTCTAGCTTTTGTCTCGAATTTAATAATCAGCTTGAGGCTGACTACAACATACCTAATTTCAAATTTAATGATGGAAACACGGTCGAAAATTTACGAATACATTATACAACTCTTGGTAACCCAAATGGAAAACCAGTGCTAGTCTTACATGGTACAACGGGAAGTGGAAATGCAATGTTAAATAAAAGTTTTGGTCATGCCCTTTTTGACAAAGGTATGCCCTTAGATGCTGAAAAATATTATATTATTCTTCCTGATGCTATTGGTACGGGTAAATCATCGAAACCTTCAGATGGTCTAAAAAGTGATTTTCCACATTATGATTATACCGATATGGTAAATGCGCAGTATCAACTTGTAAAAAACGGATTAGGAATAAAACATCTTACACTAATAATTGGTAATTCAATGGGTGGCATGGAAACTTGGAAATGGGTTACCCTGTACCCTGATTTTATGACTGCAGCAGTACCATTAGCATCCACACCAGCAGCAATGTCTAGTCGAAATTGGATAATGCGAAAAATGGTCATTAATGCAATTAAAAACGATCCTGATTGGCATAATGGCTTTTATGATAAACAGCCGACAAAGTTCCAAACTGTTTATAATTACTACAATATTGCAACCGATGGGGGGGATATCGCCTGGCAAAACCAAGCATATAATACCGAAATAACTGAACAGATTTTGACAAAAAAACTTAATGAACATGTGACAATGGATACTAATGATTTTCTATACCAATGGGATGCAGCAAGAAATTTCGATCCATCGAACGATTTAACAAAAATTAAAGCCCATTTATTAGTGATCAATTCAGCTGATGATGAAAGAAACCCTGCAAAAACTGGCGTGATGGAAAACGCATTAAAAAAAATTCCTAATGTTAAATATTTTTTAATCCCTGCCAGTGATAAAACTAGTGGACATAGTACAACCATGAAAGCGGATTTATGGAAAGACCAATTATCCACATTTCTTGAAGAAAACAAAATCAATTAATAATCGTAGTTTAATAAAAGTGGGTAATGCATTTTTACCTACTTTTTCCGCTATGTCATAATTGGTTTATTTAAGCCCGAAACACTTACCATTTGTTACAATGTCACAAAAAATATAATTCTCAATGAAATAATCCCCAAGAAAATACTTAGATTCTGTTATAATCAGCTAATTAACTAGTAACATTACTTTTTAGCCATTAAGCTGTCATTTTGAATATCAATAATCAATTATAAAATCATGCAACTTGGTTGACGGCTATAAGGCAGCAAAAACGATAAAAATGAAAAACAACACCGAACTTCCTACTTTTTACTTTCATGATTATGAAACTTTTGGTATCAATCCTGCTTTGGATAGGCCAGCGCAATTTGCTGGAATTAGAACAGATAATGATTTTAATATCATTGAGGAACCTTTAGCCATCTATTGTCAAATTGCTCAAGACTATTTACCAAATCCAGAAGCAGTATTAATCACAGGAATTACACCACAAAAAGCAAATTCGAAAGGTCTGTGTGAAGCAGAGTTTACCAAATTAATTCATCAAGCATTCAGCCAAGCCAATACCTGCATCTTAGGTTATAACAATCTTCGTTTTGATGATGAAGTGACTCGCAATATTTTATATCGAAATTTTTATGACCCTTATGCCTATAGTTGGCAAAATGGCAATTCTAGGTGGGATCTTCTTGATGTTGTGCGTGCTTGTTACGCCTTAAGACCTGATGGTATCAATTGGCCTATTAATGATGCGGGTTTCCCAAGTTTTCGTTTAGAGCACTTAACAAAAGCCAACAATATTGAACATGAACACGCGCATGATGCGATGTCAGATGTTTATGCGACTATCGCTATCGGTAAATTAATTAAACAAAAGCAGCCTAAATTATTTGATTATTTTTTTAAACTTCGCCATAAAAATAACGTTGCGCAACTTATAGACATCATTAACATGACACCAATAATACATGTATCGGGCATGTTAGGTAGTTATCGAGGCAATATAACCATCGTGAGTCCAATAGCTTGGCATCCAACGCAAAATAATGCGGTTATTGTCTGTGATCTTACTGGTGATATCGATTCAATCATTAATTTACCAATTGAACAAATACGGCAAAAACTGTACACCAAAAACGAAGATTTAGCATTAAATGAATCGCGGATCCCATTAAAACTGATTCATATAAACAAATGCCCTATCGTTGCACCATTAAAAACCTTATTACCTGAAAATGCACAAAGGTTAAATATTAATGTAGCGCAATGTTTAATCAAACAGCAACAGTTATTTAAACATCAACACGCTTTACAAAACAAGATGAGAGAGCTATTTAACTCAACTGATGATTACTCCGCTAATAGCGATGTTGATGCTCAAATTTATGCAGGATTTTTAAACAACCAAGATAAATTACGGTGTGAAACTATTCGTACGACACCAATTCAATCACTTGAAAATTTATCAATGAATTTTGATGATGAACGATTAAAGACATTATTCTTTCGTTACAAAGCAAGAAATTACCCTCAAATACTAACCGAACGAGAGCGTATAATCTGGCAGGATTATTGTCAACAGAAACTGAATATAACCAAAGTCCAAGATTATCTGTTAACATTAGAACAACTTGCTCAAACCTATATACAACAACCTGAAAAACTGAATTTAATTAAACAACTTTATCATTATTGCCATTATTTAGTTGGATAATTAAATTTGAGCGGCGTATCATATAAAGAAATATTCATATCATTTCTAAACTTTGAAGTGATCATCATTATCAAAGAAAAATTAATTAGTATTAACGTTATGAAACATTTTTTAGCAAAGCATGCCACAATCAAACACCGTATATACTCTTTATACTACACGTTATTTAGTTATGGTCGAGGATTACTCGTATTAACCGCTTGTTTATGGGTAGGTAATATCATCTCACTGATATTACCAATTATGATTCCAGGCAGTATTATTGGACTACTAATTCTGTTTTTCTTATTAGCTTTTCAATTAATTCCAACTTGTTGGATTAAAAACAGTTGTAATTTATTCATGCGTTACATGACTCTGCTATTCATCCCTGCTGCAATGGGGATTATGGATAATTACTCGTTATTATTAGACAACTGGCTCCCAATCATTTTTGGTAGTGTGGGTGGCTCAATTATTGTCTTATTATTAACGGCCTTTTTGACAGAACATTTACATAATAAATCAACAATAAAAGCCGCCAAAACAGTATCAGAAAATAATGGGGATAAGCAATCATGATATGGATGTTACCTTTAACGCTTTGTGTATTTCTTATTATTCGCAGAATTTCAATAAAAATTAAATCGCCATTATTTAATCCATTGGTGGTTTCTGTCATTGTTTTAATTCCTATTTTACTCATTACAAAAACTAGCTATATTCAATATGTAAATAACGTACAAATAATTAATGACTTACTACCTTATTCAGTGGTCGCATTGGCTTATCCTTTATACGAATTGATACCACAAATCAAAGCACGCTGGAAATCAATAATGCTAATCACCTTCACTGCATCAATCGCCTCAATGATAACGGGCGTATGCATCGTATTTTGGTTGGGGGGAAGTCATGAAATTGCGGCATCAGTTTTACCGAAATCAGTAACGACAGCTATTGCTGTAACTATCGCATCCAATCAAGGAGGTGTCCCTTCAATTGCTGCACTTTGTGTTATTTTAGTTGGCACCTTAGGCGGAATCTTTGGTCATCAATTATTAAATATGGTAAAAATTAAATCTGCTTCAGCAAGAGGTCTTGCAATTGGTGCGGTTTCACATGCTGTTGGTACTGCTCGTTGTATCGAAGTTGATTATAACGAAGGTGCATACAGTTCTTTATCTTTGGTACTATGTGGTATTATGACATCATTGACAGCACCTTTTTTATTCCCAATAATGGTTTTTATTTTTGATTGGTTATAGCATGAACTTAAAAAAGCTATTGGCTTATTTTATCGGATTTTGCTTTATTATAATAACGTTGATTCTTGGTCTTGATTACTGGATCAGTTATAAAACTGCGCCTTATATTTATCAAGACGAAAATCAACTACCGCATCGAGCTATTGGTGTCGTTCTAGGTACATCTAAATATGTACGAGGCGGCGGCATAAATGGATTTTATCGAAATCGCATAGATGGTGCCATAAACCTTTATTGGCAAGGTAAAGTGGATTATCTTCTGCTAAGTGGTGACAATGCATTACTCAGTTATAATGAACCAATTACAATGCAAAAAGATCTGATTAAAGCTGGTATTCCAAAAGAATCTATTGTACTTGATTATGCAGGCTTTAGGACATTTGATTCGGTTGTTCGAGCAAATAAAGTTTTTGATGCCAATGATTTTACGATTATTACTCAAGAGTTTCATTGTGAGCGAGCAATCTTTATTGCATTAGCACAAGGCATTCAAGCACAATGTTTTGCGGTCCCCTCTCCTGACAATATGAAATTAGTAAGAATTCGTGAAATGTTTGCTCGTGTCAGTGCTTTTGTCGATCTTTATATTCTTAATCAAAAACCAAAATATTTAGGACCAGTCATTCCTATTATTGCCCCTGATCGTTAACTCTGATGATCAGCATCTTAAAAAAATGAAAAATGTCGAACAAAACCAATAATCAATTTTTTGTCTCATTTTTGTGATTGCATTTTTATGCAAAAAAAAGTAATATTTAGTCAATTTGAATTTAAGAAAACGAATAATGAATATTGAATTAGACCATATAAACTGTTTTTATGGTACCCACCAAGCTTTAAATGATGTTTCTTTATGTTATCCCCTTGGCGAAACCATTGTTTTGTTAGGACAAAGTGGTGCAGGAAAAAGCTCTTTATTAAAAGTATTTAATTTACTTGAAATTCCAACATCAGGTAAAATGACAATTGCTGATTCTCATTTTGATTTCTCAACTAAAATTAGTGAATCAACAATACGACAATTACGTAAAAATGTTGGTATGGTTTTTCAAAACTACAATTTGTGGCCACATTTAACAGTACTAGAAAATTTAATTGAGGCGCCTTGTCAAGTTTTAAAGCTTTCTAAACAAGAAGCCAGTGACAAAGCTATGTCGATTTTAGCTCGGTTACAAATCGATGAAATGGCACATCGCTACCCACTTCATCTATCTGGCGGTCAACAACAACGTGTTGCTATCGCTAGAGCATTGATGATGGAACCACAAATTTTATTATTTGATGAACCAACTGCGGCTTTAGATCCGGCAATTACATCGCAAATAGCCGAGATTATTAATGAATTATCTCAAACAGGGATCACACAAATTATTGTCACGCATGAAGTTGATTTTGCTCGAAAAGTGGCTTCACAAGTGATTTATATGGAACACGGTAAAATTATTGAGCAAGGACAACTAGAATGTTTTGCTCATCCAAAAACCGAAGAATTTAAATCTTATTTATCACATTAATTAATATAAAATTGGGTGGATATATGAAAAAAACGTTACTAGCCATTTTGCTTGCAGGATCAGCTTTTGCTGCTCAAGCTGCAGAAACCTTAACCATTGGTACAGAAGCGACTTATGCGCCTTTTGAGTTTACCAACGAAAAAAATGAAATTGTTGGATTTGATATTGATGTGATTAATAAAATTTGTGATGAAATTAAAGCATCATGTAATATTGTTAATCAATCATTCGATGGATTAATTCCTAGTTTAAAAACTCGCCGTATTGATGCTGCAATTGCAGGTATTGATGTGACACCAGAACGCCAAAAACAAGTGGATTTTACTAAAATATATTATGATGATAGTTCTATTCAATTTATTACACTAAAAGATTCATTAACCAGTTTAGATCAACTAAAAGGCAAACGAATTGGTATACAAAAAGGGACAACTTATTCAAAATATTTGAATGAAAAATATCCTGATGTTAAAGCCGTAAGTTATGACAGTTATCAATTTGCTTTTTTAGATTTAAAAGCCAAACGCATTGATGCTATTGTTGCAAGTTCATTTGTTGCTGGTGACTGGCTAGGTAAAGATAGTGAAATTGTCGCATTAGGTGATAAAATTACTGATCATGAATTTTTTGGTGAAGGTTTAGGTATAGCGTTACGTAAAGGTAACGATAAATTACGTGATCAATTTAACCAAGCTATTGATAAACTGAAAGCAAATGGTCAATTAGACGAAATTTACAAAAAATGGTTTAATAAATAATCATTAAACTTTAATTTAGACTTTATGATGACCTCGCCGCATATTTTGCGGCGAGTTTATTTTTTTAATTTAACAACGGTTTTTTTATGTCAGACTTTCTTGCAAACGGGATGAACTGGATCTTATCATCAATGGATGGTTATATTTTGCCGCTTACTAAAGCGACATCTATTACCTTGTCATTAGCGTTTATATCGCTAATTGTAGGCATGTTTTTTGCGTTTATTTTTACAATTTTAGAATCCGTTCCTTTTAAACCCGTTGCATGGTTAATGTCACTGTTTAACTTAACCATACGTGCCCTACCAGAACTTTTGATAGTGGTAGCAATTTATACAGGATTACCTTTGCTATTAATGGCATTAGATGATGGTTTTTCTATATCATTAGGTTTTACATCATTCACACTACAAATGAATATCGAAAATACAAAACCCGATCCTTTTTTATGTGGTGTGATCGCCTTATCATTACTTTATGCTGTTTATGCATCACAAACATTACGAGGGGCATTCAAAGCGATTTCAAGTGGACAAAAACAGGCAGCACAGGTGCTGGGATTAAGTAAATCACGTACTTTTTTCCGTATTATTTTGCCTCAAATGTGGCGCCATGCTCTACCTGGATTAAGTAATCAATGGTTAATTTTACTAAAAGATACAGCACTAGTGTCAGCCATTGCTATTGATGATTTAATGATGCAAACGAAAACAATTATAGCTCGAACAAATCAACCCTTTCTCTGGTATTTTATTGCTATGATTATTTACTTGGTTATTTCGATTTTAAGCCAAAAAGTTATCGGGCGAATCGAAAAACGCTCAACCTATTTTGAACAATCTAATTCTGCTAATAACCAGTAAGGTCAATTTATGTTTGATAATTTTATTTACTATCTTAAAATCATTTTACAGGGGTTACCTAATACACTAAGTTTGGGTATTTTAGGGATCTTATCTGCTGGTTTATTAGCAATAATCTTTTCTTGCTTATTATCATTGAATTCGAAAGTATTAACTAAGGCAATTCGAACCTATATTATTATATTTACGGGTTCACCACTGCTAGTCCAATTATTTTTAATTTATTATGGACCATCACAATTTGGTCAAACGTTAAGTCATGTACCAGCATTTTATGATCTTATCTCCTCGCCTTGGTTTTGTGCTTACTTAGCTCTGACACTTAATAGTGCAGCTTATACTACTCAGATTTTTTATGGGGCTCTAAAAGCAGTGCCACAAGGGCAGTGGCAGGCTTGTAAAGCTTTAGGTATGAACAAATGGCAGACGTTGAAAGTTGTTATGCCTTATGCATTAAAACGATCATTATCAACCTATTCCAACGAAGTGGTTTTTGTAGTTAAAGGCACTGCTCTAGCGTCTATGATACCGGTAATGGACATTATGGGATACAGTAATGAATTAAATGGTGATTACTACGACTTTTCAATTTTTATTGTTGCAGGCTTAATTTATCTCTTGATAAATGGTTTATTAAGCACCATTATGAGAGTTATAGAGAAAAAAGCCCTCACATTCGAAAACTAATAAATATGAGCCAATTTGATTCGACATCTTTTTTAAAAACTGTTCCCCATAAACCGGGTATTTATCAGATGTTCAATGATAAAGACACGATTATTTATGTGGGAAAGGCCAAAGATCTCAATAATCGATTAAAAAGCTATTTTAATAATAGTAAAAAAACGTTAAAGACCGATAGACTGGTAAGTCACATTCATCGAGTTGAATTTACTATTACTAATACCGAAACAGAAGCTTTATTACTCGAACAGACTTATATTAAAAAGCATCAACCTCGTTATAATGTACTATTAAAAGATGATAAAAGTTATCCCTTCATCAAATTAAGTAAAGAACGTCATCCCCAATTATCACTTTATCGAGGGACAGTTAATCGCAAAAAAGATGAATTTTTTGGTCCTTACCCAAGTGGCTATGCAGTTAAACAAATTCTTGCACTATTGCAAAAAACGTTTCCGATAAGACAATGTTTAAACTCGACTTATCGTAACCGTACTCGCCCTTGCTTACAGTACCAAATAAAAAGATGCTTAGGGCCTTGTGTACCAGGGTTAGTCAGTGATGAAGATTATAACGAACAGGTTAATTATGTAAGATTATTTTTATCGGGACAATCTGAACAAATTTTACAAAAAATAACTGAAGATATGCAAACAGCAAGCCGCGAATTAAATTTTGAAAAAGCAGCGGTATTACGTGACCAGTTACAAGCTATCAAACACATTAATGAAAAACAGGCCATTTACAATAATAATGATAATCTTGATGTAATTGGATTCCATTATGAACTCGGTTTAGCATGTATCTATGTATTATTTATTCGTAATGGACAAACCTTTGGACATCGCTCCTACTTCCCTAAAGTTCCATCAAATACCGAATTAGAAGAAGTTATTGAAACATTTTTAGGTCAATTTTATTTACAAGGAAACCAAAATCGTAATATACCTAAAAAGATTTTACTCAATTTTTCATTATCCGATAAACAGCCAATGGAAGAGACGCTGTCACTTATTGCTGAACATCAAGTTAAACTGATCGATGAGCCCAAAGGAGACAATTTAAAGCTTTTGAATATTGCAACGATTAATGCACAAACAGAAGTTAAAAATAAACTGCTAGAAAATTCCACAATTAAACAACGTTATGATGCCTTACAAACGTTTTTGGGAATTAAAAAAATTAATCGCATGGAATGTTTTGATATCAGTCACTTTATGGGAAAAAACACTATTGCATCTTGTGTAGTTTTTGATGACAAAGGTCCAGTTAAATCAGAATTTCGCCGTTATAATATCACCGGCATCACACCGGGCGATGATTATGCAGCAATGCAACAAGTGTTAACACGTCGTTACAGCAAAAAAGATCTACCTGAAGAAAAGATACCCGATATTATTTTTATCGATGGTGGTAAAGGTCAACTTAACCAAGCTCTACAAGTTTTTGAACAACTCGATGTAAATTGGGATAAACATCACCCTATTTTGATTGGTGTAGCCAAAGGGGCTGAACGTAAAGAAGGATTAGAAACACTCTTTTTTGAAGCGCATGGAATAGGACACTATTTAGATGACCATTCCCCTGCACTATTATTAATTCAACAAATACGTAATGCATCACATGATCATGCCATTGTTGGTCAACGCAAAAAAGGGGTAAAACAGCTCACTGACAGTGCTTTAGAGCATATTGAGGGCGTGGGCGGAAAGCGCCGACAAGCATTACTTAAACATTTTGGTGGTTTACGAGAATTAAAAAACGCCAGTATAGATGAAATTGCACAAGTGCAAGGGATATCTAAATCTTTAGCTGAAAAAATTTATCTCAATTTGCAACAATAACACATTGAAAAATTAAAATTTTTCAGGCAACATAATCATAATAAAAACACTGTTTTTTTAATTGTTACTAATTATTTGATTAATCAAACAAAAAAGAGCTTATGTCACATGAAAATTAATTTCCCTACAGTTTTAACCTTATTCCGAGTTATATTAATTCCTTTTTTTGTGATGGCTTTTTATCTATTTCCGCATGAGTGGTCAGGTTTTTTTTCTGCCTTAATTTTTTTAATCGCAGCAGTCACTGATGTGTTAGATGGTTACCTTGCGCGTCGTTTAGGTCAAACAACAAAATTTGGTGCTTTTTTAGATCCTGTCGCCGATAAAATTATGGTCACTATTGCTTTAGTTTTGATTACTCAATACTACCAATCGTGGTGGATCTCTATTCCTGCAATCATTATTGTTTCAAGGGAAATCATCATATCAGCATTACGTGAATGGATGGCTGAAATAGGCAAACGCGGTAATGTTGCGGTATCTTCAATCGGCAAAATAAAAACTATCGCACAAATGACAGCCTTGACTTGGTTACTCTGGCGGCCTTGTGATATTGTTATTTATGCAGGTCTTGCAGCTCTTTTTCTAGCAACAATTTTAACTTTACTATCCATGTTACAATATTTATGGATAGCACATAGCGATCTGTTGGATGAAGAGTAATTTATCTAAAAATCACTAAAAACCAGCTTTAGTGTAATTTTGTGATCGTCCATTATATTCACAAAATTACACGCCCTTTTCCCCAAAAAACACAATATTAAAACAACAATAAGTTAAACATTGAACAATTAAACAATTAATCAAAAATATCTGTTGACTGAAATCATAAGATAGGTAAAATGCACAGCATTCAAAACGAATTACATTTTAGTAAGCAGTTTTGAGCCCGGGTGGTGAAATCGGTAGACACAAGGGATTTAAAATCCCTCGGCCTTTTTGGCCGTGCGAGTTCAAGTCTCGCCCCGGGCACCATTTAAAACATGTCTCATGCGGGAATAGCTCAGTTGGTAGAGCGCAACCTTGCCAAGGTTGAGGTCGCGAGTTCGAACCTCGTTTCCCGCTCCAATATCACAATCCTGTATAATCTATTAAAGTCCGCAAAGTTCAGATATTGATTGATGCCTACTGATTCTGAACTGAAATGAAGTTTAAGCGATAGCTTATTTAAATACATCGATATTATTAATGTATCTTGCAATTCAAATTATCACCTCAAGCCCAAACATATTTTTCCTAAGCAAAATCCAATTCACGAGATGCTCCCGTGCTCAACCCTATTTTTTTATGAAATGAAATCCTCATAAACTATGGCTACAAAATGAAGTCCCCATGGTTTTAATTTCTAAAGATATTATTTCACTCAAACTTTGAAGTATCGGTAGCACAAACACGGAGTCGATGACCATCGGGATCATTTCCTACAAATGTGTACCCGAAATCGAGCATTTGCGGTTTAAGTTCAATTTTGACGTTTAGTTCTTTCCAGGTCGCATAAATCTCATCTACTTCATTTTTTGTTACATCACTAAACGACAGCTCAAAACCGCCATAATGATTGGGTGCCTTTGGGGTTATTTTATCAGCCTCTTGAAGGCCCAAAATAAAATTATCATTCAATAAAAATACAGCAAAACCAGGATAAGTTTTAACTGGTGGGCGCCCTAGTATTTTTGTGTAAAACGCTGTACTAACATCGACATCTTTGACATAAACAATAACGCTATTAGGTTTAAACATTTTTCTTTCCTTTTAGTGATAAAAATTAGTTCAATTAATTTTAGTTGTCTCTATTTTGATGTAGCATTGCTGACAACTGTATGTCATATTTAAAATTCAATCTAAATTATTTTGCAAACATAAAGCATGAAAATTAATCGTATAATTACTACCATCATGGTATTGCTACAAAGAGAAAAAATAACTGGTAAAGAATTAGCAGAAAAATTAAATGTATCATTGCGTACTATTTACCGAGATATACAAGTTATCGAGGGAGCGGGTATACCCATTATTACCTATCAAGGAAGTGCCGGTGGAATAAGTATTTTAAAAAATTATAAAATTAGTAAAGGTCTATTCACTAAAGAAGATGTCATTGTTTTATTAAAGGGACTCAACTTATTATCCTCACCGGTTTTAAAAGAAAGTGAAAATTTAAGAACACTCGAGAAAATAAAGAGTTTTTTATCAGAACAAGAACTTGATGAAGTGACAAATAACTTAAATCAACTTATTGTTGATTTATCTCCCTGGTTTTCCAAACAAAATATTGATAACAAACTATCTATTATAAGACTGGCACTGAAAGAGCAAATGCTTTTATCGTTTGATTATTTGGGTGTTAGGAATAAACAAGCCTCACGTTTAATTGAGCCATATAAACTTATTTTTAAGGAAAAAGAGTGGTATTTACAAGCTTTTTGTCTAACTAAAAATGACTTTCGTGTATTTAAATTGTCAAAAATGTCAAACATTAGAAAAACAAACACTAAATTTATTAAGCAGACAACGCCTGAAGTCTTCTCTTTGTTCCAAACGGATATGAAAAAAAAGAGTTTTAAAATAAAATTACTAATAGATGAATCGCTTTTGGAACGTATTTTAGATTTTTGTGACGAAAAAGATATTAAGAAATTAAATGGACAACAGTATCTTGTAGATTTTAACTTTATTGATGATGACTACAGTTATGGCATTTTACTAAGCTTAGGCCATCAATGTATTTGTTTAGAGCCTAAGCATATACGTCAAAAACTTGTTGAACGAGCGAAAAAATTAGTTAAATCTTACAAAGAAACTGTCAATCCATTTAAGTCAAATTAGCCTCGATAACTAAAAATTTAAACATCTAATCTCCGGCTGGTTAACCATTTTACTTTTTCCGGATCTCGATGATCAAAAAATTGACTTGTATTTGTATCAAGCGCTGCTATTTGTTGCATATCTTTATCTGAAAGCTCAAAATCCCAGATATCTTGATTTTCAACTATACGCTCTTTACGCACAGATTTAGCCAAGCTTGCAATGCCTCGTTGTGCTAACCAACGTAATACCACTTGCCCTATTGTCTTACCATATTTAACGGCAATTTGACCTAACACAGGATGCGAAAATAAACCATTTTTCCCTTCAGCAAAAGGCGCCCAGGCTTGAGGCGTTATGCTCTCTTTTTGCATATAAGGCACGGCTTCAAGCTGTTGTTGGAATGGGTTAACTTCAATCTGATTTACGGCAGGAATAATAGAATGAAATGCAGTTAAATCAGCTAATCTATCAGGTTGAAAATTACTGACGCCAATAGCACGAGCTTTACCTGCTGAATAAAGCTCTTGCATTGCTTGCCAGGCACCATGAACATCACCATAAGGTTGATGAATTAAATATAAGTCAACATAGTCTAATTGCAAACGATTTAATGAACGTTCAAATTGAGCCTTAGCACCATTGTAATTGGCATCTTGCAACCATAATTTAGTCGTAATAAATAATTCTGCTCGATCAATCCCATGTGCACGAATGGCATTACCAACTTCAGTTTCATTTTGGTAACTTGCAGCTGTATCAATCAACCGATAGCCAGAATCAATCGCATCATGTACGGCTGTTTCACACTCTTTCTTATCGGTCATTTGAAAAACACCAAACCCTAAGATAGGCATCTCGATACCATTATTTAATGTTATTGTTCTTTTCATAGCTCATACCTCAGTTATTATAGTTAGCTTATTATTAAACAGCTTACTACAATGATAAAGTAGGTAATACAACATGCACTAATGAAAATTTTTCATTTATCCTACTTTTTAATATGTCAATGATTGCTATTGATGGAATTTTTTTAACGTAAAAACTCAATATAACCAAAAGGTTATATCATTAATTGTTAGATTAATTTTAAAAAAATCATTAAAATTGAGATCCATTGAGGTATTTACTGACACAAAATTAGCAGAATTAATTGAAAGACCAATATCAATAAGTAAGTTGGAAGTGATTATTCATTTTGTAACATCAAACTTTATAGTTGTGCATCTATTTTTAACCTCATGTCTAAATAAACTTTTTATTAATAACTGTAGGGCATCATCGTTTATTAAAACGCTAAAGTTTTTATAAAAAATTCCAGTAAACCATGCATACAAATGTAATAAGCATAATAGATAATAAAAACGTTAATAGTTTAATTCACCTTTTTCCACTAATAAAAGAATAAATGCGGCTATAGAAAACCAGTATTATCTACTAATTTTATCAGTAAAATACTCGATGAAAACCTTAAGTTTAGTTGAATTTTTATATGTAGAAGGATAAAGAAAGCAAAATTCCCAAGTATGTTCTTTATTATACTCAGACAAAATTTCAACTAATTCTTTTCTTTCTAACTCATCTTGTACAGAGAAACTAAAAAGTTGAACTATACCGCCATCATTTAAGGCTAAAAATTTAGTCGCTTGAATACTATCAAAGATTTGTATTTGGCTATTTTCAATATTGTCTTTATCTATATTTTTATTTAAAGATGCCCATTGAAATCGTTTATAATTCTGACTTGAGCTAAAATTGATACATTTATGATTAATTAGCTCATCAGGACAAACAATCGTGCCATTTTTGGCAAGATAATTGGGACTAGCATATAATCCAGTAGTAGCAATAAACAATCTTTTTTTGATAAGAAAAGCCTCTAGTTTGGTGTTTTCTTGTACCAGTCTAACTGATAGATCATACTCTTCTGCTATAAAATCAATATTTCTATTAGTAACATGAAAATCGAGCTTCAAATTAGGAAACGCTTCGGTAAAATCGGCTAGATAAGGTGATATTTTATAATTAAAAAAGGTCTCTGGTACGCTTATTTTTAATCTACCACCAATTGAATTTTTTTCATTTTTAATAGAATGGCCAGCATTAATTAGCATATCGAATATTTCAGAACATTTCTTATAATAGATACGCCCTTCCTGAGTCAGTTTGACTTGGCGTGTACTACGTGAAAACAAGTCAAATCCGATTCTTTCTTCAAGTCTTTTAATAGAACGACTAACAGCAGCAGGAGTAATATTTAAGTATTGAGCAGTAACTGAAAAATTCTCATTTTCTGCTGCCACTAAAAATAACTCAAGGCTAGCGATATGCATAGTTTTAAACTGTTTTTTCATCGGATTGTCTTTATTTATGAATACTAACTGCTATCAAAATATTTTATATTTTGGCCTAATTGCTGACAAAAAAACTTATTTATAAGCAATGTAATGAATTACAAGAAATATTAATACATCAATTTTGCCACAAATTACATCTGTTTTTCATGCCCATTATGGATAAGTATCGTCTCCTAATTCTTATTAGGAATATCTTCAATGGCAATACTATTTTTCAATTTATTAAAATAGAAATAATCACTTAAAAAACCTGCTTACACTTTTGTGCGAATACATTTAGCAAGCGACGTTCTATTTTTTTTAGAATCCACTCCCTTTTTATTGATCCAATATTTATATTCCAACCATTATCTACAACCGTTTTAAAAAAGAATGAGAACTTATCATCACAAAACCAGTTTTATAACCGAGTTTAGCAATATGATGAATAAAAATAATAACAAATAATCTGTTTCTCATCGCAGTTTTTCTTATTTTTAATATTATGAATTTATTTATTTTTGTTTACTGTCATTTTTTCTCATAAAAATATTATTAAGAATCAGTGCAATTATAGTGATTATCGCACCTATAATTTCGATATATGAAATAGAATGACCTTGATAGATACCAATAATAAAAGCAATGACAGGGACTAAATTAACAAAAAGAATACCATTAATCGCACCAAGACCATTGATACCTGCATTCCAAGTAATGATCACTAATGTGGTTATGACAAGTATAAAAATATCAAATCCACTTGTGATAAATACACTCAGACTAGGAAGTTTTGCTAAGCCTAAAAAAGATGCAATTAAAGTAATCGTGATAATACTTATTACGCTAAGAGAAGAACTTAACGCTGTAACTCTTAACGCGCTCCATTTGTCTTTTGTCATCACCATATTTGCAAAATAGGTATAAATAACCCAACAAATTGTAGCGGCCAACAATAGTACATCACCTAAAAAGCTTGATGAAGCTATCAGATGATTAAAATCTCCATTCGTTATAACCAAAACTATTCCTACAAAAGCTAATAGCGTGCATAAACTTGTTTTAATGTTAGGTATATTGTGATTGAGGATAGATGATAAAATCATTGAGAGCATCGGCATTAACGCTAATATAATTGTTGCATGCTCAGCAGATGAAAAACCAATGCCGATAAACGTTAGGAAGTTTAATCCAGCAAAACCGATTGTGCCAAAAAGCCACAATTGAAAAGCTTTTCCTTCCGTTTGATAACTTTTTTTACCTTCGATAACAAGCAGAACAATGCTTACAAGAAAAGCACCAAGAACGTAGCGAATAACAGTAAGATAATAACCATCTATACCCGATGATACCGCATGTTTTGAAGCGGGATACATAATCCCCCAGCCAAAGACAGTCACCAATAAATATAATGTGTATTTATAATGTTCTATTCGAATATCCTTCATAAAAAAATAACCTACTTTTCGTATTATTTATTTTATTGACTTTTATAATATTTTTTTATGAAAAGATCATTATCGTCGAGGTAATATCTTTTTTTACATTTTGTAATATCTGATATTGCATTCTTGAGTAAACATGATTTGATGAGTTTGTTTCTTACTGGATTTGGCTTATCAATGGTTTATCCACTTCTTGCCTTACCTGCAATAAAAAGTATGTCACATAAAGATATTGGTCTTGCTCTAAGTACCTATGAATCGTGTTTTGATATTGGAATTCTTTTATCTGGCTTTACAGGCGGAATTATTGTGTCGAGTTTTGGTTATAATGCAACGTTTATATTTGCATTTATATGTAGTTTATTCGCTATATTTCCTTCAATACTTTCATATAAACAAATTGAAAAAAATCAAAACTAAGCTAAATAACTAAACCAAGTTGGTACGCCAATAGCTATAAGTGCCACTTTAATTTATTAGGTTCATTAATAATTTTAATCCGTTTGAAGCTACGAGCATAAGATAAACTCTGTTCACAAGTAAAAAGCATTCAACTTGGGAGGATGCTTATAGATTACAAATAATTGGCGGGAATTATAACTTGTTATACCCTATTACCTTAGTTCACAATCATATTGTTGCCAGGAAGAGTATCGATGATGTCAGTTGTTATTATTGATAATTTTATTGTTAGCAAAGTATTGCATAACTTTAATTATCTGAATTTTTTTGTTAAAAAATCAAACTATCCTCATCTAGCACTTGGCTAAATGAGGATGAGATTATTTAAATGATTAATGAACGCCAGGAATAGTGAATTCCATAATAAGTAATAACGTTGGTAAAATAAAGATAGATAAGATTGTTGAAGCAAAGAAAATACTCGATGCGTGCTCTTGTTCGACTTCCCAATCGTAAGCCAAAATAACTGCGGTTGATGCAGTTGGCATCGCTAATAAAAAGACTAACTCTTCGGCTTCGATACCTTTAAGTCCAAAAAGATGCACAGCAATTAATGCAACAACGGGAGTTACAAAACTCTTTAAAAGCACATTAACCACTAATAGTTTAGATAAATTTAATTGAACACCATATATCCCTACGCCAACAGCAATAAGTGAAATAAAGTTACATGCATTGGACATAATATCAAAAGTATTAAACACAAAATGCGGCATCCAAGTTAAACCATTAGTGACACTAACAATTAACCCTAAAATAACAGCCAAAAACATTGGTTTCATAAGCGAGTTTTTCACTGCGCTAAAAATCATATTGCCTGTTACTTTACCGCCAGATACTTTAGTATGACATAATTCTAATAAGAAAATTGTCATTGGAATTAATGATAAAGCCACAACAAAATTCGCAATGGCGACAGAAATGGTTGACGATGCACCTAACATTAATGTCAAAAATGGTACGCCCATCCCGCCCATATTAGGGAAACAGCATAACATTGAATTCATGGTGGTTGATTTTAAATCTTTACCCAATAAGTATTTATTAGTTAAAAAACAGATTATCCACAAAAATGACATTGTGCAGAAAAAAGCAATCATCCAAATGCCGTTAAATATCTCTGATGGCTTTGCATGGGCAGTGTGGACAAAAAGTAATGCTGGGAAGACAAAGTTTGATACCAAGCCAGATAATAGTTTTTTTGAATCTTTTGTGAAGATTTTTTGTTGAACGCAAAACCACCCCAGAAAGATCAATAAAAAAACGGGAAGACAAGAACTTACAACTTGCCAAACGGCAGACCAAATCAAATTCATTTTTTAAAACTCCTAAAATAATATTACTTAAAATACATATTCGGTATTTGGTTGGATTTTTGGATGAACGCTTATTTTTATAAACCAAATTAAATTAATTAGACAATAAAGCTGAACATACCTGATGTAAGCTTGGTATATTTAAGACATGGTTAACATTAAAATCCACAGCATCTTTATTGGTCACACTATAACTTGGGCGCTATTATAGCTTATTCCGATCTACCTTGTGTTAAGCAAGCCCTAGTAAGATTCTTAAAAAAAGAAAAAACCATTAAAACTTAGTCCGATTTATGTCAAAGGAATTTTTTTAAATCAATATAAAATATAATGTTATTAAAATCAAAAAGATGAGTGTTAAATTATAGTAAAAATAAAATCTATACAAAAAGGCCTTAAAGTATAGCCTAAGTATAGATTATTGGTGTAAATGTTCAGTCGATAATAAATCAATTTATTTAATTGACTTATATCTATTTATTTATCATTAAGCTGGTTTGTTATTTTACAAAAAAACCGCAAAATAATCATCAAAAGGTAACAGTATTTATGACAATTATCTTTAAAATTAATTAACGATTAATCAATATAATGTAAATTATTTATTGGTACGCAAAGATAAGGCATAAATTTTATAGGCAAATTATCGATTATTCGTTGTTTAACTCAATTTAAATTAAGATCATTTAGCCATCATTTTTTCATTTACTATATCGGCTAACCTAGCAGTAAACATATTAATTTTTGGCTATTATTTAGTCCATTTCGATCTATTTACACTAGTTTTTATTGAATCCTCAAAAATAAACTGTATATTTATACAGTATTATTCGTTTTTTATCACGAATTAAATAGATGTAATTCTGTTAGTATCGATAAATTATGTTAGGAGAGTATGCTTGCGTAAAGTTTCTATTATTGTGCTTGGCATGGTAGATGGTTCAGTAAAAAAACATTTACCTTTGGTTGATACGCCCGTCAGAGCGGGTTTTCCTTCTCCAGCGGATGACTATTTGGAAACTAAGCTTGATCTTACCGATCACTTAGTTAAACATCCAAGCGCAACCTATTATATCAAAGCACAAGGCGATTCAATGATTAATTACGGCATTTATAGTGGTGATCTGCTAGTTGTAGATCGCTCTTTAATGCCGCAGATAGAAGATATTGTGGTCGCCGCAGTTGATGGTGAATTAACCTGTAAATGTTTAGGGATTATTAATGGGCAACACCATTTATTATCGGGCAATGAATTTTATCCGCCTATTTCGCTAGCGGGTAAAGAGGTACATATTTGGGGCGTAGTAATACATACGATTCACTCCTTACGAAAGCGTGGCAACACATGATTGGTTTGATTGATTGTAATAACTTTTATGCTTCGTGTGAGCGCGTTTTTAACCCAAAACTAGAAAAAAGACCAATTGGTATTTTGTCCAATAATGATGGTTGTGTTATTGCTCGCTCAAATGAACTTAAGCCATTAGTACCAATGGGTATGCCCGCATATCGAATTGAACCCAAAATCCGTAAACACATTACCTTATTAAGCTCTAACTATGAACTTTATGGCGACATGAGCCAACGGGTTTTTAATACAGTCGGTCATTATACTACCGATATTCAACCCTACTCCATTGATGAAGCTTTTATTCAATTAAATGGGTTTAACGATGTGATAGCACATTGCCAAAATTTAAGAACAATTGTAAAACGAGATACAGGTATTCCTGTCAGCATTGGTATTGCAACAACCCACACTTTAGCAAAATTAGCAAATCATATAGCGAAAAAACAAGCTAAATATCAAGGGGTCTACCACCTTCCTAACAAGCCTGTTTTATTGGATAAAATTTTAAAAACATTTCCAGTAGAAGAGATTTGGGGTGTGGGTAGACGTATTGCCCAAAAATTACAAACGTTAAATATTCATAGCGCATGGGATCTACGTCAAGCAAATTTAAAACAGATTAGGCAACAATTTTCAGTCGTGCTTGAACGTACAGTACTCGAGCTACAAGGTGTTAACTGCATTGAATTAGATGATCTCAACACACCTAAACAAAACATCATGACATCGCGAAGTTTTGGACAACTAACTGGGGAACTATTTGATATACAGGAAGCCATTCGCATTCATGCCAGTCGGGGAGCTGAAAAACTAAGACAGCAAAACGCTATTGCTAATGCGGTGCTAGTCTTTTTGAAAACCAACCGCTTTCGTCAAGATTTAATGCAATATAATCCTTCAATTGTAGTCCCTTTATTAACACCAACTGATGATACAAGACTCATTATTCACGCTGCACAAAAAGGGTTACAGGCTATTTATAGAAAAGGTTTTTTGTTTATGAAAGCTGGTGTAATGTTACTTGATTTAAAGGTAAAAGATAACTTCTGTCAAACTGACTTATTTAGTTCTGAGCTTGCGCCTAACTCGCAACAAAAAAGTGATCAATTAATGAAAACAATCGATAACATTAATCAAAAAATGGGCAAAAATACCATTCAATTAGGGGGTAATAGAAAAACGGCACCTTGGCAAATTAAAAGAGAACTGCTCAGTAAACGTTACACTACGCGCTGGGATGAATTACCGCTAGTTAAATAAACATAAAGTTTACATCATAATCAATTTATGATATTGATTAATATCAACTTAATATCCTAAATAAAATAATAAATAAACGGTTTACGTTTGCTTAAATTTTGTTGCTAATAGATATAAAACACAGACTAGATAGTGAATTGCTTAATCAGTCAGAATCGACCTTTTTAAAAGCTTTAGTGTCGAAGAATCAAATCATTGCAAACTATCACCATGATTTAATAGTAAATTTATTTGATTGTAAATATTAAGATGCAGATGGTGTTAATAGAACAATCATTCAATTGTGTTATTCATGTTTTGAAAGTCAATATTTCAGATCTAATTAAAATCGCATCTAATATTACTAATTCATACAGCTATGTAGCGATGTTTAAGTTTGTACACAAAATAGTCGTTCCAATAAAGAGACTATATAGGTGTAAGTCTCTTGCTTTAAACCTATATAGTAGCTAACTTGCAACTAATGAGGCATCTAAAAATACACCTAACTAACCATTACAACTTAGCTCCTATAAAATAGGAACTAAGTATATAGTTTCACAATATTTTTATCGACAAATCGGTGTACATCCCTGTGCTAACTGTAATAAGTTATAACCTATGGCTCCTGTTTCAATATCAGTACTAAACATCATTTTGTCCATGTATACTTGATTAGTCCAAGTACAACCTGTTGAGGTATCAAAGTTACTATTAGGATAAGCTTTATATAACTCGCCCCACTCTCCAGCAAACGTACCATCAATATCTCTTGATAAACGTTCTTCGTTATTTTTAATCCATGCAGGTAAGGAACCTGTTCCATGTCCTGTGACAGCGTATTTAGCACTAGGTACATTGGTTAAATCTGTAACTGGATAGAAATAACTCGCTGCAACAGAGGCACTAATAACACCTAATCCATTTGGTTTTCCTGAACAAGCATTGGCAGCAGGAAATATATTATCGCCCGAGCTCATGGTATCTGACATTTTATACTGTGTACTCGGAAGTGGGCGAGCCCATTTATTCACTGTAAACGTATAGCTAAATGTTCTTTGTTCGAGCGGTGCACCAACTTTTGTTCTAGCGGTTAATGTTATGGTAAATGGAATAGTAGGACGATTGTCAGATCTAAGTGTAACAACCCCCTCACTCGTAATTGGCGCTAAAGATGGATTACTTGAAGAAAAACTATAATCAGTCTGTGCATTACTCATTTTGAGTGTGAAATTTGCGTAGTTGAATCCTGTTGTTGGAAATTTTTTTGATGCTGTAGGAGAGTAACCGCGATAAGGTTGAAAAACCGCTGGATTATAACCATTGGCAAATTTACAATTGGTTGAATTACATGTGTTATATTGATCTCGTCGTGAAGAGTCAAAAAATCTCAAACTACCTGGTTTAATATGGCAGATTTGTTGTTCATCAACTTTTATTGTATAGATTTTGCTGAAACTGCCATAGTCATTAATATAGGGAATGCCATATTTTGTTTGAACGCTAATATTATTAGAACTAATGGTTAAAGTATAAGGGCTTAGACATGAATCCATAATGCTATTTAATTGATCTGCGGTCACTGTTTTAGTCGTACCATCATAATCTTTATAACTCCAAATAGCTGTCAGCTTTCCCAAGACGGGTGGTTTTTCATTAACATCTTTTATTGATGTAAATTCATCACCATCGATATCACCATAATGTAATCCTTCTATGGTAGAAATATTTTTTGCCACCCCGTCAGCAATGACTTTCGTTTCGACCTGATTAAATTTAGTATTGGCCGATACCCAAAGTATTTCGTTTGATTTTGAAGGCGTGATATTAATAACGCCTTGTTTAGTTATCGGTGCTTTGAAACTAAACAAATCATCTAAATCTAGATAGGGTTTATTACCTTGAATTATTTGTACCGTTTTTGAAGTTAGCGCATAACTTAACTGACTAAACATTAATGTCATGACTAACAGTAAAAATACCTTAAAACAAAATTTAATTTTGTGACAAAAGAGATGGACAATAAGACGATAAAGTAAGCGTATTAATTTTTGATCAAGATTTTTAAGAAAAGAATAAAATAATTTACAACAATAGCCTTTTTCAATTACAGACTGTTTGTTATACAACAAATGTATGCCTGCTGCCTGCTTTACCACTATATAATACCATAAAAAACACCCTTACACAAGTTAAATCCATAGATAATACATTAATTTATTTGAAGAAATTAATGTATTAATAAATACGAGCTGGACTAGCTATTTTTTTAAAATAGCATAACAGTAATAAAAAGATGAAACACAATTTGGTAAAGAAAGTTTAATTGCATTTATATATTTCAATAATAGTAATTTTTTGAATAATCACAATGTGAAATGTTAAGGTAATCAATGGGTTTATGTTATTAACCCCAGAAACTGGGGTATAAAATATGTAATTACGATCCCATATTGACAATTGATTTTCGAAAACGCTTGAGGGAGATGATAAAAAACACACTACCAATAGCTAATAACCACGCGAAAGAAGTCCACACCACACTTAGACCAGCCCCACGATATAATATAGCTTGTCCTAACTCAACAAAATGAGTAGTTGGCGCAATCATCATAATATTTTGAACAATCTCTGGCATGCTTTCTCGAGGAGTGCTTCCGCCTGATAACATTTGTAATGGTAACAAAATTAAGATAAGCAACATCGCAAATTGAGCTGTTGATTTTGCTACTGTTGCCATGAAGATACCAAGTGACGTTGTCACAAATAAATGTAAAGCAGCACCAATAAGAAACAAGCTGATTGAACCTGCTATAGGTACACTTAACCAACTATGTACAACCAATAATAAAGCGACCCAAGTTGAAACCAGCACAACTAATCCCATTGACCAAATTTTAGAAAGCATAATTTCAAATGGTGTGACAGGCATAGAAAGAAGATGATCAATGGTGCCATGTTCCCTTTCTCGCATTAAAGCTGCCCCCGTTAAAATAATCGATAACGTAGTGACTATATTAATGATTTCCATAACAGAACCAAACCATGATCGGGTTAAGTTTGGGTTAAAAGCGGTATGCACTTGAATGTTAACGGGTAGATTTGTCGCTTTGCTATAACGATTCACATATTCAGTAATTTCACCTGTAATAATTTGTGTTATATAACCATTACCAACAAAAGCTTGTCCCATTCGCGTTGAATCAATATTAAGTTGTATTTCTGGATTTTGGTTATTAAGTACATCTCGTTGAAAATTAGGCGGAATATTTAATGCAAAGGTATAATTATCCGTATCCATACCCCGATCCACATCCTTCATTGAATATAATTTAACAGGATTATTAAACATAGGTGGATAAAACGCCGCAGTAATTTGCCTGGACAAGGGCGAGTCATCTTCGTCAACAATCGCAATTGACGCATGATGTAAGGAATCTGAAGTCGCAGTTGCAGCAATATAAATATCAAAGGTAAAACAGTAGGCTATTAATAAGAGCATAATAGGATCGCGTAATAATCCCCATAGCTCTTTTATACCTAGACGATAAATGTTGATTAACGTTTGCATAAGATCTACCCCTCCTGCTTTTTAAGCAGAAAAATACTAGCACCAAGCACTATTGGTATGGTAATTAATAAAGCCAAAATAGAGTTATGCAAATCAACAAAATTTAATGCTTTATTGAATATCCCACGCGCAATAATTAGCATATGGGTTGTAGGGTAAACTTCACCAATATATAGACCACTCCCTTCTAACGAGGCGACGGGATTTAACAATCCAGAAAACTGTATAGCAGGTAGCATGGTTCCAACACAAGTCAAGAAGATAACGGCAATTTGACTGCGTGTTATGGTTGATGCTAACAATCCAAATCCTGTAGAAATAATACAATAAGCAAAAGCAGCTAAACATAGAGTAAACAAACTACCTTTAATTGGCACCCCAAATATTGTAATTGCCATAATCAATAGCAATAGAAAGCTAAACATAGAAATAATAATATAAGGAACTTGTTTACCTAATAAGAACTCAGCCCGTGTTACCGGCGTGACATATAAATTAATGATTGAGCCCATCTCTTTTTCACGAACGACAGATAATGCCGCCAACATAGAAGGAATCATTAGCAATAAAATTGGAATAACGGCTGGTACCATCGATGGTAAGCTTTTAATATCGGGATTATAGCGATATCGAGTTTCAATATTAGCTAAGCTGGATGATTGTGAACTGGAGCTTTCTTTGTTTTTTTCACTTAACCAAGCAAGGTGCATACCTTGAACATAGCCTTTAATGGTATCAGCTCGCATTGGCATAGCACCATCAATCCATATAGCAATATCAACCGGATCACCACGTTGCACATCTCGACCAAAATTTGGTGGAATTTCAATAGCTAGCGCTATCTCATTGCTGCGTAATCTTGCATCCATATCATTATAGTCAGTTAAAGGAGGCTGTTCTATAAAATAGCGTTTAGATCCTGACAAATTAAGCGTGTAATTTTGACTAAGCTCACTCTGATCACGATCTAATACTGCAAAGCGTAAATCCTCAACATCCATCGTTATTCCATATCCCATCACGAGCATTAAGATCGCTGATCCTAACAAGGCTAATAATGCGCGAAGTGGATCACGTGATAATTCTAAAGTTTCACGCCATAAGCAACCAATCATGCGAGTAAAGCTGAAGCCTCGAAGGTGATGCTGCTCTTGAGTATGATCTTGATCATTAGTAACCGTTTTAGCATTCGTTGCTGAATTTTCATCGGCA
Source organism: Gilliamella sp. B2824 (assembly GCF_026536245.1). Classification (NCBI taxonomy): domain Bacteria; kingdom Pseudomonadati; phylum Pseudomonadota; class Gammaproteobacteria; order Orbales; family Orbaceae; genus Gilliamella; species Gilliamella sp. B2824. The sequence goes on from NZ_JAFNON010000005.1 coordinate 54,562, forward strand.
TGACTATCATCCGCACCTGCTTCAACTAAATAATCAATAAAAGCTTCTTCTAGTGTTTTAGCTTTTTTTGACGCAATAATATTATCTGGGGTATCACTTGCTAATACTTTACCAGCATGCATTAACGATATTCTATCGCACCTTGCTGCTTCGTTCATAAAATGGGTAGTAATAAAGACAGTAACTTTATCTTGTCTTGATAATTCAATAATTAAACGCCAAAAGTCATCACGGGCTATAGGATCGACACCTGAAGTGGGTTCATCGAGAATAAGAATTTCAGGATTATGCACAACAGCAACAGAGAGTGATAACCGCTGTTTAACGCCCAAAGGTAAACTATCAGGTAAACTTTGCCTATGTTGTTCGAGTCCAAAACGTTTAACTAATTGTTCAACGCGTTCTGGTATTTTGCTTTCTGTGATACCAAATAGGCGAGCGTGCAACACAAGATTCTGTTCAACCGTCAATTCACTATACAATGAAAAAGCTTGTGACATATAACCTAAGTGTCGCCTGACATTAATATCACTGGCATCAACTGGCTTACCAAATAACCATGCTTGCCCTGACGAAATCGGTAATAAACCAGTAAGCATTTTCATGGTTGTTGATTTGCCACAACCATTAGATCCTAAAAAGCCAAAAATTTCCCCTTGTTTAATTGAAAAATTAACATGATCAACAGCGATAAAATCACCGAATTGTTTAGTTAAATCTTTTGCTTCGATGGCTACTTGTAAATCTTTTGAAAGATCTAAGGGTGGAATTTCGACGGGTTGATAACCTTGTTTTGCATCTTCTGGCATTAATTGGATGAAAGCATCATCTAAATTATCTTTTCCAGTTTGGTTTAATAGCGATTGAGGCGTTCCAGTTTCAAGGATTTTTCCGCCATACATAGCAACTAACCAATCAAAATTTTGCGCTTCATCCATGTAAGCAGTAGCTACAATCACGCTCATTTGTGGCCTTTGCGAACGAATTTTGTTAATCAGTTGCCAAAATTGAGCACGTGAAAGCGGATCGACCCCTGTTGTAGGCTCATCAAGAATTAATAAATCAGGATCATGAATTAAAGCAGAACATAAACTAACTTTTTGTTTCATCCCACCAGATAAACGACCGGCAGGTCTGGATAAAAATGGATAAAGTCCTGTGCTATGCGTTAATTCATCAATGCGACGTCGCCGTTCGGCCGCATCATTACCAAAAAGCCGAGCAAAAAATTGTAAATTTTCTTCAACGGATAATGTTGGATATAAATTTTTACCTAAGCCTTGAGGCATGTAAGCAATACGGGTACAAACTTTATTGCGATGTGATTTATCGTGCATATCACCATCTAAAACATACACCAACCCTTCTTGAATAACATGTGCACCAGCAATGAGTGACAATAAACTTGATTTACCTACCCCATCAGGTCCAATCAATCCTACCATGCACTTTGGTGGAATTTGTAAACTCACATTATTCAACGCACAGGTTTTTTTATAATGCAACGTCACATTTGAAACGGTTACCACTGCGTCATCTATCGATTTAACATTATGAGCGATAGATAAATCTTTATTGTCTGATTCTGACATAAGCTATCTCCAATTATTTAGTTGGACATTTAGCAACATCAGATAACTTAGCTGGCCACGGAGTTTTAGGATCGATCCGTACCCAAGCAACGCCAGGCACACCAGTTTTAACTTGAGTAAGATAACATTGTAATAATTCTGGGCTTAGTTGAGCTTTAACCCTGAACATTAATTTTTGACGCTCATCTTTGGTTTCAACAGTTTTAGGGGTAAATTGTGCCACACTAGAGACAAATGAAACTTTAGCCGAAATCGCAACATCTGGAAGCGCATCTAAGACTAATCTAACTTCATCACCAATCGCTACTTTTCCAGCTATGGTTTCGGGTAAAAAGAAAGTTAAGTAAACATCGGATAAATTAACCAGATTCAAAACCTTTCCACCAGCAGGCAATACTTCACTAACTTGTGCTATACGATATTGAATTCTCCCATCAACAGGGGCGGTTAATGTACTATCATCTATATCTGCTTGAATTTTTGTAATATTAGCACTAGCAACATTAATCGCTGAATGAGAACTATCCACACCTGCTTGAGCAACCTCAATAGCAGCATCAGCGGCTGTCACTTGGGATTTTGCAGAATCTAACGCCGCTTTTGCACTATTCACTTTTGCGGTATCGTCATCAAATTGTTGGATAGATAATGCCCCTTTTTGGTAAAGAGTTGTTGTTCGTTGTAAATGCTTTTGAGCAATATCGAGATCACTTTCCCGTTGATTCACATCAGCTTGAGCAGCGACTTTATCACTCATTTTTAGTGAGACTTGGGCTTTGGAACTTGCTTCATTACTTATGGCCTGTCGATATTGAGCTTGTGCTTCGTTCAATTGAGCTTGCAAGGTATTGGTTTGCATAATAACTAATGGTTGGCCTGCTTTAACAAAATCACCTTCATTAACACTAATTTTCTCGATTCTGCCAGCAAGCTTTGTTGAAATATTAATTTCTGTCGCCTCTATACGACCATTGCCACTTACAAAATCTGGGCCAAATCCATCAGTTTTTAATTGTTGCCACAAGATACCACCACCAATAACAACGACAACAACAATAAGACCCCATTTCTTACTTATTTGTTTCATGACCTACATCCCATTTTAAACTGATTATTTATATTATAAATTTCATAACGTTAATGTGTGTTTTATATGCATAATGCATCGACATGAGTTAAATAATATCAGATGTTTTTTATAAATAAAATCAACTATAAAAACAAAGGCAGTAAAAGCTAAAAAATTTAATTTAAAACATCAAAGATGTTTAAAAAACATGAGTAATCATAAAGAAAAGTGTACTTCAATTCAGAAAGCTTATTAATCAATTATTGGTAAATTAACCCTCTTTGATAAATACGTATTTATTATCTACACCATGGATTTATCTAATTTATTTCAAATAATGTATTAATCCGCTATCTACAAATTAACTATTTTTGTATCAAAGCACGTTATCGACTATAACGTTTAATATTATCTGACTAAAACTTTATAAAATTGAAATTCATCTTATAAAATAATTAATGAAACCATTTAGTTGTATATAGGAAAATGATAATGTAAGTGGTATGCTTGCGAGAACGATTATTCGACATTAAGATTTTTTTCACAAGGTGATTTTTATGACACTTCCCTCTTTTTTAACACTTTATAACGAACTTATTTCGACTCCAACCATTAGTAATGTAACCAATGCTAAATTAGATTATTCCAATAAACCACTCATAGATAAATTAGCCAATTGGTTTGAAGAGCTTGGATTTACTATCGAAATTCAAGCTGTCCCAAATACGCGTCATAAGTTTAATATGCTCGCAACGTATTCAAATAGTAACAATAAAACTCAAGGTGGCTTATTATTAAGTGGTCATAGTGATACAGTGCCATTTGATGATGGGCAATGGACAAAAGATCCATTCAAATTAACTGAAGAAAATAATAAGTTATATGGACTTGGTACCGCTGATATGAAAGGATTTTTTGCTTTCATTCTCGATGCTTTGCGAGATATTGATCTAAAAAAACTCACCAAACCAATTTATGTACTAGCCACCGCAGATGAAGAAACCTCAATGGCTGGTGCTTCATTTTTTGCTAAACAAACTCAATTAAAACCTGATTGCACAATTATTGGCGAACCCACATCATTAATTCCTATCCGAGCTCACAAAGGTTTTTTATCCAATTCAATTAAAGTTATTGGTAAGTCTGGGCACTCAAGCGATCCGGACAAAGGCATTAATGCAATTGAAGTGATGCATTTAGCTATTGAACGTCTATTAATCCTTAAACAAAAATTCAAAGAACAATATCATAATGATGGCTTTAGTGTGCCCTATCCTACCTTGAATTTAGGTGTGATTCATGGCGGTGATGCGGCTAATCGCATTTGTGGCTGTTGTGAATTAATTATTGATATTCGGGTATTACCAGATAATGATGTTGACACATTATATAATGCGCTATGTGAAGCATTAAAACCCGTTATGGATAAATACCCTAATCGTATTTCAGTAGAATATGAAGTATCACCCATTCCAGGATACGAATGTAAAAAAGATCACCCTGCATTGCAGCACATTGAAAATTTAGTGGGTCATCAAGCACAAACTGTCAATTACAGTACTGAAGCGCCTTATTTAAATCAAATTGCGCCAACCATTGTTTTAGGACCTGGCTCGATTGAACAAGCTCACCAACCTGACGAATTTATTTCAATGGATTTTATAAAACCAACAAAAGTAACGATTGAAAATTTGATTAAAGATTTTTGCATCTAACCATAGAAACACGCCGACTCCGTCGGCGAATAAAGTTATCTTGAATTATGCTAATGTGTCATTTTTATGGTTATTTCCCCATTGGCAAAGCCTATCTAAAATCGGTACCAAAGACTTACCTCGGTCTAATAACCCATATTCCACTTTAGGGGGAATTTGCGGATATTCTTTTCTGAAAATCAATTTATCCCTTTCCATCTCTTTTAAAGTATTACTTAGCGTTTTAAACGAAATGTTATTGATACTCCGTTTAAGTTCATTAAATCGCATTGATGGTTGATTTTCGTTTAACCAATAAAGAATAACAATCTTGTACTTACCTCGAATCATTGAAAGTGTGTAATTAAATCCACTATTCTCAAAATGATCTTCGGCACAATGATGATTTTCCATGTTTACACTCTCCCTAACGATAGTACATAACTGTAATTACCGTACTTTAAAAATAATGGTATCAAGACTATTATGGCTCAATTATAAATAGATAAGGAATATTGACAATGAAACGGACTTTAGTGATTATTGCTCATCCAGATTTAGCTTCTTCAAAGGTTAACCGATGCTGGTTTAATAAATTAAATCAATATCATGATCAAATAACCTTACATGATCTTTATTCACACTATCCCTCTTATAAAATTGATCCGAGTTTCGAACAAAGCTTAATTGAAAATCATCAAAACTTAGTTATTCAATTTCCAATATATTGGTTTAATTGTCCGCCATTATTAAAACAGTGGCTCGATGAGGTTATGACTTATGGTTGGGCATTTGGTTCTTCAGGAAACAAATTAACAAATAAAAAAGTAGGATTAGCGGTTTCAGCGGGCATAAAAAAAGCTGATTACTGCGAATCTGGACAGTATAAATATACGCTCGAGCAAATTCTAAGACCATTCGAATTAACAATGAATTATGTTCAAGCTGATTATCAGCCCCTTTTTGCGATTTATGGCGCAAATAATGAGCCAGACTACCCAGATAAAATTACACAAAACGATATCGAAAAAAGTGCAGACAATTATGTAATTTGGATGAAAAATTTAGGAATGCTAATTTAAATTATTTAATTAAAGTACATTCATGCCTATCATTAAATAAAGCTATTAACGGTTAAAAATATAACTTAAATTACCAACAATGTAGCGAATTTTTCATTGAAATTGGTACATATGATTCTATTTTTAAACAGAAAAATAAAACAACCAAGGCACCTAAATATTATTTAAAAATATCTATGGTTTTTAGATCTAATTGCCCTTTATTACCAAATTGATGCAGTAGCGAACAATCCGGCAATAACGGTAAACCAGATTAAACTTGAAAAGTGGCAAAATCAGTCGCGATCTCACTATTCGCAAATACTGTTTTCGCTTCATCCACTAATTTTTGATTATCTTTTGCGTTATAACGAGGGCTAATATGCGTTATGATTAGGCGTTTAGCGTTAGCTTGTTTTGCAATTGTGGCTGCATGAACAGTAGTTGAATGCCCACGCTCAAGGGCTTTCTCACTTAAGGCATCTTCCTGTGTAGCTTCATGCACCAGCAAATCAACATCGTTAGCCAATTCAACTGACGCATCACAAGGTATTGTATCACCTAAAATTGCCAGTTTTTTACCTTTTCGAATATCGCCTTGATAATCACGCCCATCAATTACTCGCCCATCTTCAAGCGTGACGGTTTTTCCTTCCTTCAAGGATGAGTAAAACGAACCAATATGAATCCCATCTTGCTGTAATTTATCAATATCTAACGTTGCAGGTAGATCTTTTTGGATTATTCGATAACCAAAACACGGTACACGATGTTGTAATAATTTAGCTTCAACGCAAAACCGATGATCGTCAAAAACAGTGCCATCCGCTTCTAATTCAATAATATTTAGTGGATAAGTTAACCAAGATTGACTGACTTCAATTACTGTCTCAATAAATCGCTTGATCCCTTTTGGGGCAATTAATGTTAGAGGTGATTGATTCTGCAGTAAAGAACGACTGGTTAACACACCCGGTAAGCCAAACAGATGATCACCATGCAGGTGGGTTAAAAAAATCACCTCCAATTTAGCCAAGCTAAATTTCGCTTTTTGCATCTGCATTTGTGTGGCTTCACCACAATCAAAAAGCCAGAGTCGCCCTCGTTCTTGCCTAACATCTAGCATAATACTACTAACATTACGTTCAGCCGTTGGTGAGCCGGCACTGGTGCCTAAAAAGGTTATGTTCATAAAATCTATCTATTATTTTTGTTTTTGTACTCAATATAAGAATAGCTCAACTGTTGGCTATTCAACTATTTATTATAGTAACCTTGGTTTATTTATTTTTTAAATTCAGATCAGAAAGTTCATGACCAAGGTGATCGGCTTGGCGATAATTAAGTTTGGTTACACAAGTTAAACGCCGCATTTCAAGTGCATTAGTTATTGCACCACCGCCTAAAGATTTGAAATATTGGCAATGTACATCACGATAATGAGCAAACGCTTCGTTAGATAGAGTCAATTTGCGTTTAGCTAAAAGCGTAAACTGCTCATCGTCATCCCATTTTGAAAGTAAATTAAAAGCGTTTTGCTCCGCCTGCTGTAAAGCAAGTTGGCTTTGTTTAGCCTGTTTTTGTAAACACACTAATCGATCTGATTGTGAAAAAGCCTCACACTCGTCAAGCTGGGCTATCATTTTATCGGCCAAGTCAGCAGTTGTAGAGGCAAAAATACTAAAGGATGATAAATTCAATGTTAACACTACAATTAACGTAACTATTCTCATTTTTGATTATTTATCATCACATACCTAACATATTGTTCATATCTGATAATGAAGGTACAGCATCAATTGATTTATGCAATCTTATTGATGAATAACGATATTGATGATGAGATATTAAATATTTTTTCGCTCAATAGTCTGCTCACCCCAAAATAGCTTGTCTGCTTTAGTTTTAGAAAAAGCAAGTTTTAAAACCTCATCACTCCCTTCTGACCAAATTTGTTCAGCTAACTTTTCATCGTGATTGGCTAATTCAAAAATAGCTTCTGCAATTTCAATTGAAGTTTCACGAACACTAGCCCACGCACGAATTTCATGTATATCTTTTTTAATTAAATTCATCTTATTGCTCCTTCTTTGATAAGATTATGTGTAAAATAAACCTAAATCAGACAAAATTCAATAGGTGATGAATATATGCTTACAGTTATCTCCCCTGCAAAAACACTTGATTATCAAAGTCCACTTATTACCAAACAAAATACTTTACCGCAATTTTTACATCAATCAGAAAAACTCATTATGGATTGTAAAAAATTGAACGTTGAAGATTTGTCTAAATTAATGGCTATAAGTTCTAACTTAGCTGAAGTTAATTATGAACGTTTTCAAAATTGGCATAGTGATTTTAATCTTGAAAATGCAAGGCAAGCTATTTTGGCATTTAAAGGTGATGTTTACGAAGGACTTCATGTTCAGGATTTTAATGAGAAAGAGTTACAATTTGCTCAGTCTCATTTAAGAATTTTGTCGGGACTGTACGGTATCTTAAGGCCGCTTGATTTAATTCAACCTTACCGCCTCGAAATGGGAATTCGCTTAAAAAATGGTAAAAATACCAATCTTTATCAATTTTGGGGTGAACAATTAACTGATAGCCTAAATAAAGAATTAGCTAAAACACCAAAACCAACGTTACTCAACTTAGCATCAAATGAATATTTTAAAGCGATCAAACCAAAACAATTAAAAGCAACAATTATTCAACCCGTTTTTTTAGATAAAAGCAAAGATGAATATAAAGTGATCAGCTTTTATGCTAAAAAAGCACGTGGATTAATGAGTCGCTTTATTATAAAAAATAGCATTGATAACAGCGAGGATATTAAAAATTTTAATTTGGAAGGCTATCAGTTTGATGCCAAACGTTCAACTGAATTAGAATGGTACTTCACGCGAAAGCATTAACTTAATGTAGAATGATCAAATGGAATTCCTTTTTACCTTATGGTTACAATTTTTAGCAACGCTGCCTCTATTTATTTTAATTTTATTGGGTTACTTAGCCATTAAATTGGGTAAATGGCAAAAAACAGTGACTGATAGCTTAACCAAATTTACATTTTATATAGCGTTTCCAATTATGCTATTTCAGATAATGAGTCATTTTTCTGAGCACTCGCATATTGATATTAAGCTATTATTAGTCTTTTTTGGTGGTACATTTATAGTGTTTGCTATTGGTTGCGTTATTGCATCTAAATTATTTAAATTAAATGGCAGTGAAAGTACGATGTTTGCAATGGGCGGCATTTACACAAATACGGTTTTTGTCGGCATCCCCATTATTAAAATGTTGTTAGGCGATAGTGCTATCCCAATCGTTGCCATCATTGTTATATTTAATGCATTAATTTTATGGACATTGGCTAGTGTATCGATTGAATTTGTCCAAATAGGTAAACTATCGTTTAAGAGCATACTGCAAGCGTTTAAAAAAGTATCAAAAAACCCTATCATTATCGGCATTTTTTTTGGTCTTATTGTAAATTACTCTGGAATTCCTTTGCCAAAATTTATTAACCAATCAAGCCAAATGGTTAGCGATATGACTGCACCACTTTCGCTAATCGTATTAGGCATGGGGCTTGCCGAATATAAGCTTCGCGATAATATTTTGATTACGACAGCAATCTGTACATTAAAATTAGCGGTGTTACCCATTGTTACCTATATTTTAGGTAAACTCATTGGGCTACCAACTTTAGAATTACAAGTCGTTGTGCTATTAAGTTCTGTGTCGATTGCCATCAATTGTTATATGATGGCAAGGCAATTTGCTGTATTACAAGGTCCAATTGCTTCAAGTTTGTTGATATCAACGGCATTATCATCCATGACAACACCGTTAATTCTATCCATAATGTTACAGCTTGCTTAGAAAAATTAATTTGCCTCTAATTTTTTGAATTTATGATGCAAAATCAAAGCAAAAACAATAACGACACTACCTAGTGAAAAACGGCCCCAATCAATCGATTGATGCCAAATAACAACATTCACTAAAATACCTGTTGGTATAACCACATTATTCATAATGGCTAAGGTGCCAGAATCGACTTTTGTCGCACCATAATTCCATAAAAAATAGCATAACCCCGATGCCACAACTCCAAGCCATACAATAATCCACCATTGTATGCTACTCGTCGGCAATTTAGATGAATTGCCAAATATTAACCAGCCAATACTTGCAACTATAATCGCGCCTAAATAGACCCACGCAAAAGCGTGATGTTGCGGCAGTGGATAGAGTTCCATGATTCGTTTATAACCAACCTGCCCTAATGCAAACACAATATTCGCGCCTTGAATCAATAAAAATCCAATAATAAATTGACTACTAATATGATCATAACGAATTATTGCTGCACCAACAACAGCAATAACAGCCGTTAATAAATACGACAGTCTTAACCGATGGCGCTGCAATAAATCATAAATAATTGTGACATAAATAGGGGTAGTAATAGTAAAGAGTAATACTTCTGGGACTGAAATATATTGGAAAGAATTATAATAAAAAAAATACATAATGCCCAATTGACATGCGCCAACCCCCATTAACGATACCATCTGTTTTGGCAAAATATTTTTGATACGAAAAAAAGGAATAAAAGTAACAAATGCTAAAAGTACACGCATTACCACAGCAAACCAAGTATCCACTTGTCCACTTAAATAAATGCCAATAAAACTGAAAGAAAACGACCAGACAATTGTCACAATAATAAGATATAGCATAATTAATCTAAAGTAATAATGATCAGGCAGGCATGGTATCAATCCGCGCCTTGAATGTAAACAGAATTTAAACTTAAATGTTTACCATCATTGACCACATTAAATAACCAATAAAAGGGAGATATAAAACACTAAACAATAATCCTCAATAACGATTAATTATGGCATAATGTGCGCCAAATTATATTTTGGCTATTTTACAACATGGCTTTGAGCAAAATAGCCTTAACAATTCGAGAGTATAAATAAGTGTTAAGTACAAATAACATCACAATGCAATTTGGCAGTAAACCTTTATTTGAAAACATTTCTGTTAAGTTTGGTAATGGTAATCGCTATGGTCTTATTGGTGCCAATGGTAGTGGTAAATCGACTTTTATGAAGATTATTGGTGGTGATTTAGTTCCCACTTCAGGTAATGTTGCTTTAGATCCACATGAAAGACTAGGTAAATTGCGTCAAGATCAGTTCGCCTTTGAAACATTCACGGTTCTTGATACTGTCATTATGGGCCATACTGAACTGTGGCAAATTAAACAAGAGCGTGATCGCATCTACGCTCTGCCCGAAATGAGTGAAGAAGATGGTTTTAAAGTTGCCGATTTAGAAACGCAGTATGCCGAAATGGATGGTTACAGTGCTGAAGCTCGCGCAGGCGAATTATTATTGGGCGTTGGTATTCCCATTGAACAACATTATGGATTAATGAGTGAGATAGCGCCAGGTTGGAAGTTAAGAGTCCTTTTAGCACAAGCACTGTTTTCTAATCCCGATATTTTATTATTAGATGAACCAACCAATAACCTTGATATTGACACTATCCGTTGGTTAGAAGATACCCTTAATGAACGTGAAAGTACCATGATTATTATTTCGCATGATCGCCATTTTCTCAATATGGTTTGTACCCATATGGCAGACTTGGATTATGGTGAATTGCGCATCTATCCAGGTAATTACGATGATTACATGACGGCATCAACGCAAGCCAGAGAGCGTTTATTAGCCGATAATGCCAAAAAGAAAGCACAAATTAATGAATTACAATCGTTTGTTAGTCGCTTTAGTGCTAACGCATCAAAATCAAAACAAGCGACATCACGCGCAAAGCAGATTGAAAAAATTAAATTAGAAGAAGTTAAAGCTTCTAGTCGGCAAAATCCATTTATCCGTTTTGAGCAAGATAAAAAATTATTCCGTAATGCACTTGTCGTTGAAAATCTCACCAAAGGATTTGATAACGGACCACTATTTAAAGATCTTAATTTAATGGTTGAGGTCGGTGAAAAAGTGGCTATTTTGGGGACTAATGGTATTGGTAAATCAACCTTACTTAAAACGTTAATGGGCGAACTAACACCTGAATCAGGTGATATTAAATGGTCAGAAAATGCCAATATTGGTTATTATGCCCAAGATCATGAATATGAATTTGAAGAAGACTTAACGGTATTTGACTGGATGAGTCAATGGAAACAACCAACCGATGATGAACAAGCGGTTCGAAGTATTTTAGGGCGTTTACTATTTTCACAAGATGATATAAAGAAACAAGTTAAAGTATTATCTGGCGGTGAAAAAGGTCGTATGCTATTTGGTAAATTAATGATGCAACGTCCAAATATCATTGTCATGGACGAACCAACCAATCATCTTGATATGGAATCGATTGAATCGTTAAATATGGCATTAGAGCTTTATCAAGGAACGCTATTTTTTGTTTCGCATGACCGTGAATTTGTTAGCTCACTTGCAACTCGTATTATCGAAATCACCCCAGAAAAAGTGATTGATTATACCGGTAATTATGAAGATTACTTGCGTAGCCAAGGGATTGAATAATAATATTGTTTCATTAATAAAAAATAGCCACGTTAGTGGCTATTTTATTATTTATCGAATTAAATGATTAAAAATCTAGTTCATCCCACCAAATATCAATCAATTCACTAGTTTTGACATTTTTTAAACCATGGTTTTCAAGCCATTTAGTGACAACGTCACGGTTCTCTTCGGTACAATTACCCAATTTTTGCGTACAAATGATACCTTGCCAACTTAAATACCCACTGCCTTCGTAGGCCAAACCATTTGCTTGTATCGCTTCAATGATAAATTGATCGACAACAGAATCGATGGTTTCTTCACTCGTCCCTTCGTCAAAAGACCAACTGACAGTAAAACCTAACTCTTTAAACTCTTCAATATGCAATTTTTTTCTTAAACGACGACTGCGATTAACTTTAGCCATAATAATATCCTTCTACTTTAGAAAATTTAGTGAGTTTTAGAATATGTATGATGGCTAGATTGCGTCATACTATTCTGATTATTTTTTGAAGTTCGCGTTTGATTAACACGTCTTCTTTTTGCCGGAACCTGTTTTGCTGTCACTTTTTTTACGGGTTCGGCTTTAATTCGAGGATCGACTTCGAATCCCTGAGTAAAAATTTCTGGAATGGTTTTTTTAATCAATTTCTCAATTGATTTTAATTGAGCAAGCTCATCAATACAAACTAATGATATCGCCTGCCCCTGATTTTGAGCTCGTCCTGTTCTACCAATTCGATGCACATAATCTTCTGCCACTTGAGGTAATTCATAATTAACAACATAAGGCAATAATTCAATATCTAAACCTCTGGCCGCGATATCGGTAGCAACCAGCGCTCGTATTTGTCCCGACTTAAAGTCCGCTAAGGCTTTGGTTCTTGCTCCTTGACTTTTGTTACCATGAATTGCCGAAGCTTTAATACCATCTTTGGTGAGCTGTTCAGCAAGATGATTAGCACCATATTTCGTCCGGGTAAAAATTAACACCTGCTGCCATTGATTTTTGCCAATCAAATAAGAAAGAAGTTCACGTTTACGGCGTTTATCAACTCGATGAATATATTGAGTAATTTGTTCTGATGCACTATTAGTTTTGGCTACAGCGATCGATTCGGGTGAATGCAAAAGCGTATTGGCTAATGATTTAATTTCATCCGAAAATGTCGCTGAAAACAATAAATTTTGACGTTTTTTTGGTAACTTTGCGATCACACGACGGATATCATGAATAAAGCCCATATCAAGCATACGGTCAGCTTCGTCCAGAACTAATATTTTAACGGTTGAAAGGTCAACTGCATTTTGCTGAACTAAATCTAATAATCGTCCGGGTGTGGCGATTAAAATATCTACACCACCGCGAAGTTTCATCATTTGTGGATTGATACTTACCCCACCAAACACCACTAATGATCGAACAGCTAGATAGCGACTATAGTCACGAATATTTTCCCCAATTTGCGCAGCAAGTTCACGAGTTGGTGCTAAGATCAAGGCATATAAAGGACGTTTGCCCCTTTTAGGTTCAGATCGATTATTTGTTTTTGCTTGCTGTTCGACTAATTTCTGCAAAATCGGTAAGCCAAAACCTGCCGTCTTACCCGTACCAGTTTGAGCACTGGCCATTAAATCTTTACCTGACAATATTACCGGAATAGCTTGTTGTTGGATAGGGGTCGGATCGGTATAGTTCTGTTCTTCAATAGCTTGTAAAATCTTGGCATCTAAGCCAAGAGAGTCAAATGACATGAAAGGATTCCTAAATAAACGTAAAAAATGAATTATTCATGTGTATTATAAAGCAATTCAATATTAAATGTTTGATTATTTAACCATGCATTAAGGAAAACCTAACACTGTTTAGCTTTCACGGCTTATATCAGGAACAATTCTTTTTTTTCAATTGAAATTAGATAGATAAATCAAAACGAGATAGAACTAGTCCTTTTTTATTCAATAGTAGACTAGTAAAAAGGACAGTAATTCAATGCTCAAGTCTATTTTTTTGTTTATACGTCAAGTAAAGACTTTTAAAAAGTTTAATGAGAAGTAGGACAAAATAACCTATAACGCCTAGGCAGAAATGAAATGGTATGACTAAAGCGAAAGCTAAAACATCCAAACCAACACTTAGCATTGAAAGCACAAATAAAGCAAGAAAAAAAGCGATGAAACAAACGACTAATCCGTAAAACAACCCAATATAAGAAGAAAAACGATCATGATCAGGTAAAATAATTATATCAAATAGTATAGAACAAAATAAAAGAAGCTGGATTAATAACATCGTGCACACCAATACCAACTCAATACTCAATAAATAATCGGGGCAACGAGAGTCCATATTTAATACGTAAATAATGAACAAAACATTTACGCCATAAAGTAAAAAAAACAGAGATAATAAAACTAAATTTCGATTTCTAACCAGTTTTTCCATATATCATTTATCCTTGAAGCTTGGATTTTAATTTCACACTTTTATACGATTGCAATTGAATGTTAATATTGTAAAGTGATTAAAAACCATCCTTGTTATAGGTAATTTTATATAACTTATTACTCTAAAACTAGCCGTTTAACTAACGTAAAATATTTAGGATAATTGTCAAAGCACATTGGTTTAAATTATATTTTTGTTTATCAATTCGTTGACAAAATGCGTGGCGGCCCAATTACAGCGTATTTGTATTGTTCGCATAAACGCAAATATTATCGTTATTGACCGATTTATAAAAACAATTACATTTAACCAGTAGCTTTATTTCGCTGATTTAACGACAATCACCTATCTATATGATCGAGTACTGTTTTTTATCAAGGACAAATTGTTGAACAATTAGGTGATGTTAACATGCGTATTTGAAACAACTTCTAGAATCTATATTAGGTTTCTGAATTTATGACAATACAATCAAACAGCCAGCTTAGTTTTAAAGATTATTTAGCATTGGTTATTCCTTTTATCATTGCAACTATCACAACCCCATTATTAGGTGTGGTCGATACCGCTTTAGTCGGTCATCTATCTAATCCAGCATTTATTGCTGGTATAGCGGTTGGTGCAGTTATCTTTAATACGCTATATTGGTTGTTTGGCTTTTTACGTGTGAGTACCACAGGATTTGCAGCTCAAGCATTAAACGATCCACGATTACTGCGCTCTTCGCTGATCCGTCCCCTGTTTATTGCTATTGTGTTGGGCATATTATTTATTATTTTTCAGCAATTCATTTTTAGCGTGTCGATGCAAGTCATCAAACCTAATCATGAGGTTAGACATTATGCCGATATTTATTTTTCGATTTTAATTTGGGGTGCGCCGTTTGTACTCATCAATTATGTCCTTGTTGGTTGGTTAATGGGGATATCAAAAATAAAAGCTGTACTGTTTTTGCAGGTGTTAATTAATGTGCTCAATATTCTTATGGCAGCCATTTTGGTATGGGGGTTTCATTTCGATATTCAAGGCGTGGCGTTGGCAACGTTCAGTGCGCAAGTGATTTGTACGTTGTTAGGGATCGGATTTATTGTTCGCTATTTACCCCAATCACACCAAAAAACTGATTTGAAATCGGTTTTTTCTTGGCAATCATTGAAAGAAGTCATGTTGGTTAATACCAATTTAATGATTCGAACTATTTGCCTGTTGGTAGTTACCAATCATTTTATTTCAATTGGTTCAAGTTTTAGTACTAACGTGTTAGCAGCCAATGCGGTATTGTTTCAAATTCATTATTTAATGGCATATTTATTTGATGGTTTTGCTAATGCGTCAAGTGTGTTTAGTGGTAAAGCTAAAGGAACCAAAGATATAGTCCTATACAATCAAACCTTACGTTGGTCACTACAAGCATGTATTATTTGCCCTGTAATTTTAATTACAATTTGGTTTGCGTTAGATACCACCATAATAAAATTATTAACCAATCAAACCGACATTATTGATCTTTGCCTCCAATATCAATTATGGTTAATCATTTTCCCGATTGTCGTCGCGGGTGGATTGATCTATTATGGCATTTTTTCGGGAATTAGTTATACCTCTGCTATTCGAGATTCCATGATTCTTGCCCTTTTACTTTGGTTGATTGCTCAATCTATTTTTGTGCCAATTTGGGGAAATAATGGTTTGTGGTTTTCCTATATTTTGTTCAGTTTAGGGCGCACCTTATTTCTAGTGATTTGGATTAATCGATCGAAACAATATCTTATGCGTTGATTTAAACAGACCAGCAGCAAATGGATTTTATTGGTTGCCTACAGGTAAATATCGTTACTTACTTTCTGCAATCGAATTCCTATTTCAATCCATCTCTTATATAATTATCCGCATTTTTGAGACAAAACAGGCATTAAATTAAATGAATAAAGGAAACAAAACCGTTATTGTAACAGGCGCTTCAAGTGGAATTGGTTTTGCGATTGCTAAAGCCTACCTTGAACGAGGTTTCAATGTCGTTGCAAATGGTCGAGATAAAGCCCGTTTAGAACAGGCTGCCATAAACTTAGGTGAGCCCGACAATCTATTACTTGTTGCTGGGGATATTGCAAAACCGCAAACAGCAGAGTTACTTTTTTCACACGCTATCGCAAGGTTTGGTAAAGTCGATATTTTAGTCAATAATGCAGGCATATTTATTTCTAAACCCGCTATTGATTATACGCAAGATGATTTAAACACTATTATTGATACAAACCTTAAAGGGTTTTTCTACCCTGCACAAACTGCCGCTAAACATATGATGGCAAATCAATCTGGGCATATCATCAATATCACTGCTGCCATTGCTATGCAACCCAATTTGACTGTTCCGGCTTTACTACCGATTATGATCAAAGGTGGTATTAATAGTGCTGTAAAAGGCTTAGCGTTAGAATTAGCATCAAGTCAGGTTATGGTTAACGGCATTGCGCCAGGCATTATCCAAACTCCAATGCACCCAACGGATCCTCAAGTTCAAACAGTTTTAAAATCCATGGCGCCTGTCAATCGGATCGGACATGTGCAAGACATTATTAACGCGGTGATGTACTTAACTGATTCCAATTTTGTAACAGGCACAGTTATGGTTGTTGATGGCGGCTCAACTGCTGGTAAGTGGTAAACAGATTTAACGGCCAATTTGGTTAAACTGCCAGTAAACTGGCAGTATTTAAATTTTAACAAAATTTAAAATCGGTATGAAACACTCGCTTTAAAATTACGTGCAAGCCCATAGGTGTTTTCGCCTAAATAAAGCCGATAATCCTTGTTAAATAGGTTATCAACAGAAAATCTTACTTCTGCTTTTGGTAAAAAGGTTGGTTGCCAAGTGGCAAATAAGTTATGTAGTGAATAACCCGACGAAGGTGATAAAGAATAAGCACCAAGATCAGCAAAACCGTCATGATTTCTATCTTCATGCCCTGTGCGATCTTGCTTTCTAACAAATTGCGCATTCCAACCTGCTCGAAGATTCCATTCTGGGATTTTAAAACCCGTTGTTAATGTTGCCGTGCGTGGTGCAATTGTTGCGACATAGGTTTTATGATGCATCCATGGTGCTTGAGGCGCCGTATCTCTTTCTCCTTTTTGAATTGAGTAGGTGGCACTTGCAAACCAATATTTACTGTCATAGAAAGTTTCTAATTCAAACCCGTTTACCACTAATTTACCCGGTAAATTACGATAATTAGGTTGTCCTAGCGGGCACGCCCTACCCGGACCACAAATTGAGTTATTAAATCCTCGAGTAACAAAAATTTCATCCTTGACACGCTGTCTAAACAGGGTACTACGAACTTGTAATTTATCGTTTTCTAATAATAAGTTGTTAAAGTCGAGTATATTCCCTACTCTAATTGATAAGTTACGCTCCTTATTAAGATTTCGGCTGGTCGCTGTAATCTTACCTGATCCACCATTTTTAGGTGTAAATTGAACCTCATAAGTTTCATCAATTGTTGGTGCTTGCCAAGCATAACTGATATCGCCAAAGAACCCAACATTTTCAGTTGTTTGCCAATAAGCCCCAAATCTTGGTGTCCAACCAGAATAACTAACCGGAGAATAATCATGTCCAAAGCGAGGATCAGGATCATTATAAGCTGATGCATAATTTTTTTGTCCGTGATTACGTACATAATCGTAGCGAAGACTTGGTGTTAAGACAAAGTTATCAATAGAAAGTTCATCTTGAATATAAAAACTATAATTTTGTTGTTTACCGGAAGGCATATAAGCTGGTTGGAAATAACCATTATGATAATTAGGCTTATTGGCGTAATTCTTATAATACATCAACGTATCACGATCATGTAAATGCACTTGAGCACCAATTTTTAATGCATTATCAATAGCACCAGTAGTAAAAATACTAATATTTTCAAGTTCTACAGTTTTATCGGTATAACTTGTCCAACTTCTATTTCCCATTGTTCCTAGCGCAGCTACTGGATTGTATTTTTCTGGTCGATTATCATTTTGCTTTGTTTTGGAATAGGTTGTGTGTAAAGTAAAATTAACCAAAGGATTATACGTTGGTTGGTAATTCCATTTAAATTGCGCCGACTCATCGGTTTGATCACGTTTAACTAATTTTCTTAACCAAGCTGCTCGATAACCATATTTTTCAATTTGTGCAGCTGTCGGAGGCGTCATTTTTTCAACGTACTTTGCCGCCCATGGTTGCCATGAATCAACTTTAGAACGAATGCCTGACACAGTGAATGTGTTTTCTTCATTGGGCCTAAAGTTAAGTTTTGCCATATAAGAGTCCATGTCATCTTTCGAAAACTCAAATCTTGACCCATCTGGACGTTTAAAATTACCGCTATTACGGTTAGTATAGTAAACGAGTCCATCAAACATATCATTTTCGGTTCTGCCATACACAGCAGAGGTAACCATATTTTGATGGTTATTAGAATGAAAACTATATTTAACTAATGCGCCAGCTAATTTATTGGGTTCAAGCAAATCAATTGCATCTTTGGTTTCCATTCTAATAACCCCACCAAATCCCCCATTACCAAATTTCACATCATGGGGACCTTTATTAACTTCTATCTGTTTAAGTAGTTCAGGCTCAATAAAAACTGAACCTTGTTGATATTTTTGGAATCCTTTTTGTGAGCCATCAACAATAATTTTAACATCCTCAACTTTACCAAACCCCCAGATATTTAATGTTTGCCCACCCTGCCTTACTGAACCGGCCGAGCTTACGCCAGGCAATGTATTTAATAATTCCGCAACATTGTCAGCTTGTTTTTGTTCTATTAAACCCGAAGAAAGCGTTGAACGACCAGCAATAACACTATTTATTTTTTTCAGTTCATTTTGTTTATTTGCACTAGCAATCACAGTAATAACATCATTTATATCTTCGCTACTACTTTGATTGTCAGCTTTAGTTTTTTTATATTGCTTTTCTTGTTCTTCATTTTTACTTGTTTCATTATTCTCATTGATTGACTGATCAGCTTGAACAGTAAAACTGGTTAGAAATAGTAACAAACCTACCTTTTTATAAATCATATTAAATTCCTTTCATAAAAAATACTGAATAATTAATTAAATAGATAAAATAACATTAACCACACAATTAGTAATGATAATCATTATCAATTAGGTGGACTGCAAAGTATATGTGTTTTATGAAAGAATACAAAGAAAAACATGAATTTATTTTGTAATAGTTTTATTCAATACAAAGGTTACAAAAAATTTGATTTACCATTAAAAAAGCAGAAAGACTAGGCACTAAAGCTCGCTTTTTAGTCAAAAGAGACTGATTTAGCGCCTTTGTTTTATTGATAATAATAAAATTAATAATTTTTTTAGAATGCTTAAAAAATAACAAAAACTCAATGATTAATTAGATAAAATCATTTTTATTTGTCACAAAACGCTTCACCATAAAACACTAAGCGACTATTGCCTCGAGGAATAACATCATGAAATCGCTGACGAATCTCTTTTTGTTGTTGATATTGTTCTTCTTTATGTTCAGCCAATTTATGAGCCAATAGCAGTTTTGTCAAACGTTTATTGGCATGTTGGCTACGTTCTGATTGAACTTTGACAGTCATACCGGTTGCAATATGTGTTGCACGTACAGCTGACTGCGTTTTATTCACTGCTGCCCGCCTGCTCCGGAAGATTTCATTGTCGAAAACGCAATAGAGCTATCTTGTATTGGAACAGGATTAGGTAAGCAAGTAATACCAATAAACCAATTTTTACGTTTATGATGTGGTCGGTAAGGACTTTGACACACCCACTGTACGGTGCCAAGCCAACGTGAGATTAATTGTTCACTTAGACAACCTTCAACAGAAATCAATACTGAACGAAATGTATTGGGCTTGTCGTCCAATATACTTTCTAACATTTCAATCGATAACGATAATTTATTCGCTTCGATAAAAAATTGTTTTATGGCTTTTGCAACCATCAATGAGCATTCATCAGGCCCTCTGGCAGACGAAAAAAGCAGTAATGCCATTAGTGACCTCCTTGTGTTTTATAATTCAATATTGGTGTAAGTTGAGCAATAACTGTTACAATATTGGCTTGTTGCATCGATTCAATCACACTATCTATTGATTTGTACGCTTGTGGTGCCTCTTCGAAAATTAAACGACTATCCTCACAAATGACACGGCTACCTAATTTTGTTCGTTTTAATTCAGCAATTGTGTAACGAGTATCGAGTTTGCTTTCACAGTCTGCTCGGCGCCATTTTCGCCCTGCCCCATGAGCTAGTGACAAGAGTAGCGCTTCATTCGGTATCGGTTTAACTAAATAGCTATAATCCCCACGAGAGCCTGGTACAATAACAAGCTCATCCAGCGCTGAAGATGCACCTTTACGATGCAACCAATAGTCGTTATGGTCTAATGTCACTTGTTGCAAAAAATTATGACAAACATTGAGTATTTCACGCCCGTGACTGTTGAGGTTATTGAGTAACCGTTCAGCTATCACTTGACGATTTAGCATAGCAAATGCGACAGCGTTATCATGTTTTGCTAAATATTCAAGTGCGGGTGCATTTTGATCTGCTAAACCTTGATAACCAAATCGTGATATTTGGTTTTGCAAAATTGCATGCCCTAATCCCCGTGAACCACTATGCACTAGCAAAAATAATTTTTTAGCATCAAGTTGGTAGTGCTCAAAAAGTTGCTCGCTAAAAATTTTGCTAACCTTTTGTAACTCGGCAAAATGATTCCCACCGCCAATCGTACCAAGATTATATTTATGTCGCATATCGGGTTGATCAATATTGCCTATTTGGCGTGTTAATTTATCTATGCTTAACTTAGCAATACTAATATCGGTTTGCCAAAACCCCATACCACAACCAATGTCACTGCCAATTAATGCAGGATAAATTATTTCACGACTTAAATAAGCCGCACCAATCGGGTAACCTTTTCCGGGATGCAGGTCAGGCATTCCAACCACTTTAACCATATTGGGTAATGCAGCCGTTACCTCTAGTTGCTCAATAGCTAAACCATCAATCCATGTTTTGTTTGAAGCAATTAATGACACTTTTTCAGATAGTATCTGTATAGAATTGTCCATATATCAATCCATTAAAAATATTTTTATTGTTTAGTGCCTATAATTTAAATGCGATATAACAGATAAATAACAACCACACCAGTAAGAAAAACCACCATGGTCAAAACATTATTGTTTTGTCGCCAATAAAAGCGATAAATTAACTATCAAATCATTTTTAGGTTGTAAAACTCTTTAATTTACATCAATAAACTAAGATTGGTTTTAAATTATAGGTATGCATCTAATTGGCAGGCTAAGATCAGCAGAATGAATTGAAGCAAGAATGGAAAAGTTAATCACCCAATTATTGTGCGATAAGCCTGCAAAGGTCATCTAAATAAATCATAATCAGTTCTCCTTTGCAGTTAATAATGGCGCGTATCATAATGAGCTTTTTTACTATTGTAAATAGCCTAATCATAACATTTTTTAACCATATGCGCTAAATCATAGTTAAAACATCATCAATTAACACGTCTGTTTTAAAACAATTTTTAATGCCTTGTAAGTCGCATACAAGGCATATTATTACTATTGAGGCGTTAAAGACATCACAACGGTTTCAAATGGTTCAAGGGTGATCATCGCTGTTTTATCAATAACAGCTGGTTTTGGTGCATGTGATTGACTATTGTAATCAATTTGAATGGTAAAATTCGAGTTTGCCGTTGCTGGTAACTCTAAATCATTCTGTAAATCAAGATAATACACTTGTTGTTTATCTGACGGATTACGTAAAGTAATAATGGATTTATCTTGCGTCCATCCAGCCCAACCATATACCCCTAATTTTGTGGGATCTTTACCGATCCAATGGGTATCAAATAACACTTTTTGGTTATCTCTTGCCCAATTAGCCGCCGACGCTAACGTATCCCAATTGTTTGTTGTCATCAGTTCAGGGGTGATATACATTTCTTGCAATTGCGTTCCAGTTGCAAAATAACTCCAAACTTGATCGGCAAAGTCATTTTCGGTTTCTTGTTGCAAATTTTTTGCTTGTTTAGCATACACAATGCCATGCAGCATTAAAGAATTTAATGGGAACAATGGACCTTTAAGTACAATTGATCGATAAGTTTCTGCATCACGATAAGTCAACCACTGTTGAACTTTACTGCCTGGCCCATAATAATTGACATCATCGCCTCCTCGCCAGATGGAGTCGGCATAAAACAGCCAAGATGGCGTAGCCTGGGTTCCGGTTGTTAAATTAATATATAAATGATCACTCGCTTTACGCATATCTTCAATTAAATGGATCGCCGCATCAAAATCACTAGTAAATTGGCTACCAGCAATCACTTTATCCGCATTGCCTGTCCCATCAAGTTTAAACATCGTAATATTTTGATTTTTGATTAATTCTAAAATCCGTTTATGGAAATTAGCATAATATTTAGGGCCAGATAAAGCCAGTTTACCATCCATTGTCTCATAACCTAGTTTTAACGCATTGGCAACACGAGTATCACGTGGTTTATTGTATCCTCCCCAAGGTGACAACCAAATACCAAGTGCCGCACCATATTTTTCAGATGCAGTTTTTAATTTATTAAATTCATTAGGAAAATTTGCACTAAATCCCCAGTTTCCTTGTAAATTATCCCATCCATCATCAAACAGATAACCATCAAGTTTGACTTTACGTTTTTCAACCAATTGCTCACCATATTGATCAATGCGTTGTAAAGCTTCTTTTTCGGTATAAGGATTAAAAAAACCGATATCTAGCCAAGAGTTATAATGCAAATATGGGCTATATGGTCGTTCTCGAACGTGATTAATAAATTCATTTACATTGCGTCTTAATTGCCCATTTTCATAGGTACCAATATAGGTTTTATAACTCAAGGTATGATTAACTTGTAACGGGATCGCTTGCGGAATTTTTTGCAAAACACCGCCTTCATAGGCAACCGTATTGGTTAATGGATTTTCGGGAATGATAAAAAAGGTATCACTGATAATAGGTGAACTCACAACAGAACCATAAATAAATGGCGCTTGTGAATGGAATGGCATTAAAGAAACGGCTGACATTGAAAGTGCTTGTTTTTTAGGGGTGATTTGCAGCTCATAACTGGCAAAATGTTTATCGTCATTGAGAATCAATAGGGTTTGAATCGCAATATCATGACCACTTAAATTTATATAAATTTGATTGTCTTTTTGTTGCAAATTATCTAATTGGAAATCTTTATCGGTCAATTTTTGTCCGGAATTCAAAGTAATCTCAAATAGCGTATTAACATTGATTGAATCATGGGTTATAGGGTTAGTAATATTAAAAGATGTGACATTTTTGTGATTATCATTATCAGATAGCGTGATTTGTGTATTTTTCCCCGTTAATTGATACTCTTTAGCCCATACCGAACCAATAGGCAGGCAAAATGCAGTGAGTAATCCGATTGTGATCCAATTTTTGACATATTTTTTCATTACTACCTCCTGATAAATATAAAATTCGGAAAAAAATTAACCGAAGTATTAATATCAGTATAGGCAGTAAAATAACCATAAATTGTGATCTTTATTGCAGTTTATTGGTTATTAAAATTTGGTATAAATGACTTTTGTTTGGTTCAAAACGAAATAACAGACTGGCGTTAATAAATAGTGATTTTATCTAATTTAATTCGATTTAACTTATGGTTAAAAACAAAATTGATAATTTTAACGAAAGTATTTTGTACCAATTAACTTTGCACTTCTTTTATTATACGATGTGATAAAGCTCACAATTCTAATAATTAAGAATAGTTTGGAATAGTTAATTACCAAAATTAACCAATAGTAATGGGTTAAAACAGATAGTTAATTTAAAAAATTAAGATTAAGCATTAAAGTATAACAACACAATAACACCACTCATTATATTCGAACGGATAAATTAATGAATAGACGATTGTCTATTGACCGCGTATTTAGGTTGATTTAAATCACAGTACAACTGACCTTTGATAATAACCGCGATAAAAAGATTAATGTCATTGAAAATCAGCTTAATCATCACCCCAGAAAAAGATTTAACTATAAAACACCCTATACTCAATTCGCTTTAACACTCGAATCTAAAGTCAATTTTACACTGAACACTTAAATTTTCTAATATATCTTAACAATAAATAATTGGCTTTACCTGATGAGGATAGCATACGACTAATAGTTATCTAATAGGGATAAAATACATTCTAATTTAAATTTATTGAAGTTTTGAACCTGATTGTATAAATTTTATTCACTCCGCTTCACCTTCGGTGAAGCGGAGTGATTTTTTTCCAGCTACGCTGGCTTTCATCTGATTGAGATAAAACGACATATCTAGGTTTTAATATTGCTAACATGTCACTTTATATTTAAATTTTGTCGCCCATGAAACTAAGGGTAAGCACATACAGTTCCAACGCCCACGTCTTGAGTAGATGAACCCCCTGGCGAAGAATAAAGCTCAACGGTTTGAGGAACAACAGCTCCTGCCCCATATGCAGCAACAGCATATGCATAATATTTATATTCATCATTTGTTTTAGGCGTAAAGAAAGTTGTCCAATAAAAACTAAATCCTTTTTTTGCAAAAGCCGAACCGCTACTTGTATAATCATCTACCAAATCACCCCATTCAGTTAAAAAACCACCACCAATCATTCGCTTATAAAAATTATCCGGACTTGGTGTTTGAACGGGAGGCGGATAAGGTTCATAGTCGCTACTACTATCCCAACTTGATGCATTGGTCAATTCCATAATTTGAGGCAAATGATATCCTGTTGTTGAACACCAAGAGGAAGGTTTACCCAACTCGTAACGAACTGCTGATTCACGCCTTCCCTTAGTAATAAACCATTTATTAATTTCAAATCCATATTTCACAACAACCTCACCATTTAACATACCTTTTAACTCAAACTTTGCAGGTAAAATTGGTTTATCAACAGGGCCTGTCGGATTAGTAGCTGCATTTGCTATTAACATTTGTTCTTTACTTGCACTTGGTCCTAATAGCGTCACTCTTACTGTTGTAGGTGTAATATTACTCATAGTTGCCGTTATACCTCCAACTGTCACATCGGGCCAAGTTAATACATTTGGCGAACCAATAATTATCATATCAAAATATAATTTATCCCCACCTGTTGTTGGAAAATTAAGATTATAACTATTGGAATCTGTCGACTGTATTAAAAAACCATACTCCTTATTCCACATATTAGGCGGACCAGAAATATCTTCGGCTAGATCAGGTGGTTGTAAATAACTACCAGGTCTAGCAAAACAAACTTTTGCTGGAGTATCTGGATTAATATCTATCGTATATTTTGCACTACCATTACCATAAATTTTAGTAGATGGAATACCATATAAAGTACTAATTGAAGGATTTTCTGTAGTAGTTAAAGTTAGTGTATAAGGTGACTTACAAATATCAGGTAATTTAACTATTTTGTTATCTAATGATACATTCTCTTTATCTTTCCACTCCCCTTTAAAATTACCAGTTAAAGTAAAATTATCATCACCATCGATATCCTTATGCATTGATGATGGGATGATTGATAAATCATTAAATGCATGCAAAGTGTTATCCGCAGGTAAAAGAGTAGATACATTTTTAAATATATCGTCAACATTAGCAAACGTGATAGATGTAATATCAGTTAGGGTTCCATCATCATTTTTCTTTTTCATATTGCCTTGTTCATCGCTGACATAAACATCATTGCCGACACGAATACTAAGTAATTCGGTCAAATCGTTTATTTCATTACCATTAAATTCAATATATGGAGCACTACCTTGAATTATATTCACGGTTTTGGTTGATAGCGCTTGCGCTGTAAATGAATAATTAAACAATAATGTCGATAATAAACTCAAAAATATAGTTTTACGCACAAAATAAGACGGTAGATAACAGATTGAAGTCTTAGCTAATTTAAGCGGTGTATAAAAGAGTAAAGTTAAATAATTAATTTGTGCTGTGTGCTGTGTGCTGTGTGCTGTGTGCTGTGTGCTGTGTGCTGTGTGCTGTGTGCTGTGTGCTGTGTGCTGTGTGCTGTTCCATTTATAGTATACTTCATAAATATCCCTTTGTCAAGCAATTGTTTGATTTTAATGAATTTTTATTTAAAACCACACCAACAATATCTAGTTGAAATACAAGAATTATAACCACACCTAAAAAACATGCTACACCTTTTTTATTAAGTTTTGTTAAGCAGATCAATGAACTGATTTTATTAAACGTAACTTGTTCAAATAGAATGATCAATATTTTCTATATTAAGATCGTTTTTTCGAAAAATAATAAATATTTTTCTTGTTAAAACAATCCCATTTATTTAATTGAAGATCAACAGTATGCTAAAGGTTAATTTTGAATTGATGAAAGTATTTGATTAATATGCAAAGCCTCAAACAAAAATTAGAGCAACAACAAATAGCTATTTATTTTTTATCGGTTTTTATCGCAATGATTGTTGTTTTTTGTATAAATGGAACCTCAGTTTTTGCGACAGCCATTACTCCTGCCTTAGGGGTCATGCTATTTGTGACTTTTCTACAAGTTCCAATTGGCGATATAACAAAATTTTTGCTTTATAAGCGATTTATTGTTGCTTTAGTCATTGCTAATTTTGTTGTTATACCACTATTTGTAGGGATATTGTCTATTTTTATACCCAATGAACCTTTGATTAAGCTTGGTATCTTATTTGTATTGTTAGCCCCCTGCATTGATTACGTTGTCACTTTTGCACATATTGGTCATGCTGATGCCCGATCACTGTTAATGGCGACACCATTACTGTTATTGCTTCAACTGTTTTTGTTACCTTTTTATCTAAATATATTTATTGGTGAACAGGTTAAAGGACTCATTGAACCTACACCATTTATTCATGCTTTTGTATGGCTAATTTTACTTCCACTTACCATTGCTGTAATAATCCAGATATGTGCAAGTCGAAGTCAAATTATGACAAAAACAGTCAATCTATTGAATATACTACCGGTCCCCACCACCGCTTTAGCCTTATTTATTGTAATTATAGCGATTTTACCTCAGCTTAAAGGGAATTTGTCACAAGTCATATCAGTTATTCCATTTTATCTACTATTTGCTATTTTTGCGCCTTTTATTGGGTGGTTTGTTGGTCGTTTTTTTCGTGTCTCCATCACAGAAAGTCGAGCTATCGCCTTTAGTGCTGGTACACGCAATGCGTTAGTGATATTGCCAATAGCAATGGCTATTGCAGACATCATGCCAATTTTACCGGCAGTAATTGTCACCCAAACACTAGTCGAATTATTCAGTGAGCTAGTCTATATTTATTTGATTGCTAAATTAGGTAGATCATCGAAGTAAAAGTGGGCATATTGCCCACGGGTTATTGTTCAATTAATTTTAATTTTGCTATAACGGGAATATGGTCACTGACTAATGGCCATTTAATACCATTCCATTCGTTACCATCATTAGGAATCGTTAATTGTTCAACTTTCCATATTTGATTGCGACTGGTAAAGATATGATCTAAATCTAATCCTGGATTTCCTGCTGGCCAAGTGCGAGTATCTACATAATCTTTTTTAACCAAAGACCAGTATTTTTCAAGCTCTTTTATCACTTTATCATTTTTAACTGAATTAAAATCGCCGAGTAACAACATAATACCAGAAGCCAAATTAGGAAATTCAGTATCTAAATCTAAATCATCAAACACAATACTATTAATAAACCTTGCTTGTGCCATTCTTACTTCATCTTCTTCATGCCAATCAAAATGGGTATTAAATACATAAATAGGCGAATCAAAGCCAGGGACATTAATTTTACTTAACATCAATGCTCTTTGTTCAAAAGAGCCAGACGGTAACAAAAAGGTTTTGCTTGTTTCAATAGGATATTTCGAAAGTATAGCATTACCATAATTGCCGCCTTTCATATCGGTAGCTTTACCAAATAGATAGTGCATTCCTGTTTTTTCAGCGATGATTTTAGCTTGATCTACGCCGCCACTACGGGTAGTATTTTGATCAACCTCTTCAAGTGTGACAATATCAGCATCCATCGCTTTAATTGCTTTAGCAACCAAGTCTAAATCGACCTTGTGATGTCTAAGTCCCCCTGCAATATTAAAATTAGCAACAGTAATCTGCGGTTGAGCATTATCGGCATACACTTTATTCGGTGAACTTTGATATTGAGAAACCACTAAATCATCTGTAGCAAGTGCACTTGAAGACAGTGAAAACAATCCCAGAAAACTGAACACAAAAAAAATTTTTTTCATATATTTATCCTACTGCTTTTTTAGTTAAATTCATTCATATTGATTATTTAACGTTATAGCTGATATTAATTAAATTCAAATTGATACATTGCGATCGCAATCACAATTTAGTGTTTATCAATAATAAAAAAACGTCCATATAAAAATAACACGATAAGCCATGCAGCTTATGCATGGCTTTACCGAACTTGGTTAAAACTATTTATTTTTAATTATCATTTGCACTGGGTAATGATCAGAATATTTATCTGTAAAATCATCTTTTAGCACTTTAACGTCAATAACATCCTTTTTGAGAGGAGGAGAAATATAGATATAATCATAACGTAGTGGCGTTGAAGCTTGATCATAAAATACTTTCGTTGGCGCTGTTGCGATAAATTGTTTATTTTTAATTTTCAAGGCATCAATAAAACCTGCATCCAATAAGTTTTGTTGCACGGTATAACTTAATTGTCCATTAACAAGATTTTCTAATATTGGTCTTTGTTTCTGCTTTTCTTTAATATCATTTAACAGATTACTTTTATCGTAGGTTTGTTTATCAGCAGGTGAAAAAGAGTTCAAATCACCAGCTATAATCCATTTGCCATTGGGATCACGACTATACTTAATTGAATCAATAATTAAGTTTATTTCATCGATTCTTTTTGCCGTCCAAAATGGATTCATGTGAGTAATAACAAAATGATAATTGCCAATATCGGCATATAAAGCTCCATGCCACATATTATCAACGACTTTATTGACATTAACTATAGGATATTTTGAGGTAATTGCAACAGGGAAAAAAGCGGCATCATCTGGTTTTTCTTTCAAAAGTACAGCATATTTATGTCCATAACTTGCTGCAAATTTTTCAAGCTTTTCACGCGTAAAAAAATTCATCTCTTGCCAAGCAATAATGTCAGCATCTTGTGCTTTTGCCCAATCAATAAATTTTTGTTTACCTTCACTTTCGTCTAACTTCATCCCATTATAAACATTGTAGCTAATAATTTTTAAATTCTTCACATCCTCGAGCGAGGCAAAAGCAGTCGATGTACTTAAAATAATACTGCCAATAATTGCAGCTAATTTTAATTTATGTTTATTCATAACCGATTCCTTGTTTTTTTATACATGGATAGATATTATCCTGAATCTTGAGACCGCCAAGATTTTTATGTAATTTATGTGATATAGCTCAATAATTTCAACGAGTATAATGTTACTTGACTTTGTCATATGGCAAATCAATTATTATATTTAACTAACGAAGTGATAAGAGTTTGATTGAGGAGATGTAAGACATAAAATTGATAGAATCGATTCTATGTCTTATTAATCAGAATTAAGTAACGTATTATCTAATTTTTACACTAGACGAAAGACATTATTATTGTGTGATAAATAGATTAACTTGTTCTTGTGGTTTGACTGTTTCATCTATCTTATCAATTTCTGTTGCGTAAGTTCTATTTTTATCTTCACCATTAGTTGAACATTCACTTAGGATTGCATGTTTAGTTTGGAATGTTTCACTTGAAGTTAATTGATTATAAACGTTGGCTAACTCTTTCCCTGTTGAATTGAAAAACTTATTCCAATCTTTTACTTGTGTGTCAACAAACTCGCGCCCTTTTTTACATGTAATCGAATCTAACGAAATGGTTGGCATCACAACTTTTGGTAAATCTGCAAAATTCTTAGGCTGATAAGGAAAACTGACCTTCTCATTTTCTGGGATATCTAACGTTTTCAAAAACTCATCTTCGCGGTAGAGTTTACGTCGTTGAGATTGATATTGGTTTTCACCTTTTACAGTAACCGAGTCAGGTAATGCTTCATCAATAGAATAATCCCAAGGCGTTTTATTTCTTTCAATAAATACGTCATTAACCACATTTATTGGTAATTCAATCTCAGTCTGTTCACCATTAATAATGATAGGAACATTCTTAAGTTTTGAAGCAATCATTTTTTCGTAGACTTGTTGGTTGTTCGTATAGTAAGTCGTTAACAAAATATAATTACTTTGTGTGGGATTAATAAATCCTGAATTAGATACTATTGCAGGTTTAGCCATGAAGTTAAGTGTCTGATTATTATAAGATAAACTGTGTTTTCCATAGTCAAATGTATAATTTATACCAGATTTAGCCGGTACAATTAACTCTTTACCATCTATAGACACTTTGATTTCATTAGCAGTTGGATTATCTATCCAACGGTCTACTGAGCCTGATTCAATAGGGTTAGAATCAAAACAACCAACCAACCCTAAACTACAAGTAAGTAATAACGTATATTGTATTTTTTTCATCACATTCTTTTCTATTAATATTTAAATCGAGCATACACTTTATCATATCCTATGCAAAAATTGATATTTATTTTTGTCAAAAAAATGATAATTAACGGATGTTAAACATAGAGTTATCTAACATCACCAATTGAAGTATAGCTAACAATATCAACAAAATTATCTATCTAAAACTATTTTAATAAACTATATTGATAATTAACTTCTGCCATTGCTTGTTTTAGATCCGTTTGAAATTTGGGAAGCGTTTGTAAAAAAGCGTATTCAACAGCACCAACCATTCTACCGGCAGTAACATCACTTTGCCAATGAGCACCGCAAATCACCCTACTTTGTCCAAATTCATAACCACGTTTAATTATTGCTGCCGCATGATCTGGTGAT
This sequence comes from Gilliamella sp. B2824, assembly GCF_026536245.1. Lineage (NCBI taxonomy): Bacteria > Pseudomonadati > Pseudomonadota > Gammaproteobacteria > Orbales > Orbaceae > Gilliamella > Gilliamella sp. B2824. The sequence goes on from NZ_JAFNON010000005.1 coordinate 86,117, forward strand.
ATTTGTGCCAAAACTAAAGCTAGTGTCCAACCGTATGAAGTATGCCCAGAAGGAAATGAACCATTTTGCAGTAATCGCTCTTCTTCATCTTGAGGTTGACAAGGATGGTTGCCAAAATAAACGAATGGACGGGTTCGTTTATAAAATTCTTTCGCTGTTTTTGTGGCATTATCGGCAGAATCAACTAGCAAATCACCAAACATTTTGTAAAGTGTCGGTGTTGTTTTTGGTGAGATTTTTATACCTAATGGTATTGAAAATATCTTAGCGACATTATCTGTATGTAAATCAGCATCAGACGTTGCTTGTTGCCAGCGCGGTGTATCTTTTAATTGATAACCTTGTAAGTAAGCGATTTTGTCGGCTTCAAATTCAGGGCTATCTTTATCAGGGAAAGGAGGTAAATAATCTTTACTACTTACAGCTTGTTCGGCGGTATGATAAGTAATACCAACTTCATGCCCTAAAAAGTCTTCAGTCGAACCTTTTTGAAAAGCACATACCTGACATGAGATAAAAAATGAACTCACTACCGAGCTAATCATAGTCAATTTAAACAATTTATTGGCGTTATACATAAATAGGCTCTCCTTAGTATACGATTATGTTTAGTTTCTAGACTAACCAGTACTATTACCTCTTAAAGGTAATGTTAATATTACATAAGGAAGAAAATGAAAAATGAGAGCTCAATCAATTTTTTATAACTATTTTATAGCCAAAGTAAAATGACTTTCTGGTGAAGAAGTACAGGAATTGTTTTTTTAATCATAAAATTAAAATCGATAAAACAATGTGTTACAAAAATAAAAGAAAACACAAAAAATTAAAGCATAAAACTATTAAAAATAATTTTATGCTTATTTATTAAATAGCTTAGATAAAGCTTATCTTAAACAAAGCAATTAGATAATATTATTGTTTAATAAGAAAAAAGTTAAAATCTCTAGCATCTCTGAGGATATTATAATTATAATCTGTCATAGCTGTATGATAGGTACGATTAGGATCAATCTGGTTGTTACAAATATTTTCTAATTGTTTTTGCTTATCAAAATCACTATCGTCCATTAACTTATTATATTTACTTACAAAATCCCCCCCTTTAAGGGTAAAAAGATGCTGCCATTGATCGTAAAGATTTTTAATATATTCTCGACCTGGTTCACATTCTATTGCATTAAGATCAACTGTTGGGAAAAAATGAGTAGAACTGATTTCACTAAATTTTTTAGGTTGATAGGGAAAACTGATTTCTTCTTCAATATCATCTTGTTTTAAAAGTTTGATATATTCACTTTCACGATAAAGTTTTGTAAGTGTCTCAGAGTAAGCATAATTTTTTGACATTTCTCGCGTTATTTCTTCAGGTAAATCCTGATCAAGTCCATAATCCCAATCATAATCCTGTTGATCAATAAATACATCATTAATTAGTTTTGCGGTAAGCGGTATTTCGGTAACTTCCCCATTAATAATGATGGGAATATTATTAATTTGTTGTTCAATAACTTTATCAGATTCGCTCTCTTTCATAGCCGAGGTAACGTAAACATTAGTATGTAAAATATAGTTACTTTGGGTAGGATTAATAATTGTAGTTCCGCCGAATTTAGCGGGCTTTATAATAAAATTGATTGAATCGTTATTATAAGTCATCGTATGTTTACCATACTCGAAACTATAATTAACTTCTGACTTAGCAGGAATAGTTAATTCTGTACCATCAATTATTAATTTAATGTCGCTGGCTGTTGGATTATCGATCAAACGATCTAAGGTAGTTTTTTCAAAACATCCCGCTAAAGCAATGCTACAAAAAAATACTAAAATATATTTAATTTTTTCCATTATTTGCAAATTTCATGTCTATTAAACGAACAGTAACTTTATCAAAATAAAGTCAATAATTCCAATTAAATTAATAGATTTGAAATCTTTTAATTAATATTCATGAAAAAAATTAAGAAAAATTTTATATTGATTATTTATCTACATAAGATAACCAATCATAGTTTACAATAACGACAAAAATATCCTAATCAATTAATTAGGATATTGGGTCACCTGATAACAATTTTCTATTATTGTTGTGGCCAAATAAATCGACCTTTAGCATCAGGATCTTCATTAATAAACGTTTTAAGTTCATCAGATTGATAAAGTTGTTTCACATCTTTAGCCCACTGAGTATTTAAATTTTCTTTTTTAACAACCACCATTAACTCTAAATTAGGTGACAGTTTTTCTTGTAATAACACATTATCAGCAGGCACTTTACTTAACCAAGCAACACCGCCGGGCATAATCGCATAATCAACTTCGCTAAGCGTTCGAGGAATAATTTCGGATAATAATGTTTTAAATTTTAAGTTATATTTATTTTCAGCAATATCATTAACACTGACAGTGCCCGATTGCGCTTGAGGTTTTAATTTTATCCAACCCAAAGATTGCAGTAATAACAATGCTCTAGCGGTATTCGAAGGATCATTTGGTATAGCGATAGTTTGCCCTTGAGCAATATCGTCTAAAGATCGATGAGTTTGTGAAAATAGCGCTGCTGAAATAGAAGGTATGTGCACTAACGAGACTAGATCGTTATTCGTTTCTTTATTATAAACATCTAAATAAGCTTGATGCTGAGCAGCATTCATATCGATACTACCTTCAACCAATGCTGTATTGGAGTCTCGTAATGAACTAAAATTGACTAACTTGACCGTATAACCTTTTTTTTCTAATTCAGGCTTGACCACCCTTTCCATTAAAATATTATGCATACTTGGCGGTAAACCGACGACAATCTCTTTTTTTTCTAAATTATTAGCATTCGTTTCAGACTTTTGTTCACAACCAAATAAAATAAACCCCATCACTATTATTGCTAATATATTAAAAAGTTTTTTCATTATCACTCCTCTTTTTTTAACTAGTTAAATTAACTAATTGCAATCAATATCTATTATTTTAGTTATCACATTATAGGCAGCTATTTTAAATAGCGATAATACAAAAAAATTATAACTATATTCAAACTAGTTATATTAAGTTTGGTAATGATGATAAACTAAAAACAACTAATCCTCATTGCACTCTGAGCATTGCTTAACTATTATTGATAATAATAAGTTTCATCGTTTGAATCGACTTGTAATTTATTTTCTTTACCCCATTGTTCAAAATCAGGATGATGGCTTGCCTGCCACTGAATATAATTATTAACAAGTATAAGTGATTGTTCTAACTCTTTTTGCCAAAACGGTTGGGCTTTTTTGTCAATTAATAAATTGATATGTTGCTGTACTTCCTTTCCCCACTCAATTGCCAATAAAGGATCGCCAATATAATAGTCAGGTAAATGATGCGTTGCAAAGTCAATTTTTTCTAGCAAGTTAGTGATAATCCATTTTCTTGCTTTGTCATCACAAGGATCGATTTGAAGTGCGTGATAGATATAAGAACTGTCACAAAAGAATTTTCCATACCAACGAAAAGGCTGGCTATTGACTTTTTCTTGCTTACACCACTTATCAAGTGTCGGTTTTATCAATTTGCTCATTAGCGGGTAGCATAGATAAATAAGTTGAAGCTCAAGATCGTCCTCACAAAGATTGAATACAAAGGCTACAAACTCCTTCTGCTCATTAAAACACCATTGCAGGCTATCGGCTAAAAAAATATCAAGTGCAGAAAAAGCTTGCTTTCGCAATCCCTGTTCACGTAACTTACAATATTCGGCATAACTCTGCCATTTGCGATGAGATTCAATAGCGAGTAGAGTCGGTCTTAAAGATTGATTTTGATCGTTTAACATTATTAGCAAAACAAGTTTTGAAAATATATCGGTCTATAATAAGTGATATTTTTAAACTATAACAACTTGTTTTGCTTAGTTTGCTTTTAAATTGCACCAACAATACGATGAGGAATATAAAGCGCTTGTAAATAATCAATGTCGTCTTGACTTAATGATACTTGTAATGCGCCAACCGCATCGTCTAAATATTTTGTTTGAGTCGCACCAATAATTGGAGCGGTAATGCCCTTAGCAAATTGCCACGCTAATGCTATTTGAGTCATTGAGGCATGATGTTTTTCAGCAATTTCCGATACTCGCTCGACAATACCCATATCTGTTTTTTCTGTACTATCATATTTATCAACAGCGGTTTTGTCGGTTTGGCTACGTAAGGTATCTGTATGCCATTGTGAGCGAGCAAGTCGGCCTGCCGCTAGAGGACTATATGGCGTTAACGAAACATTAAATTGTTTACAAATTGGAATTAACTCCCGCTCATCTTCACGATAAAGTAAATTATAATGGTTTTGCATTGAAACAAATTTAGTCCAGCCATTTTGCTCAGCAGCAAGTTGCATATTGAAAAACTGATAACCATACATGGCTGAAGCCCCTAATGCTCTAACTTTACCTGCTTTTACTAAATTATGTAATGCCTCGATTGTTTCTTCTATAGGGGTGTTATAGTCAAAGCGATGTATGATATATAAATCAACATAATCGGTGCCAAGACGTTTTAATGATCCATTGATTTCTGTTTCTATCGCATTTTTAGATAAGTTACCTGGATTAAAATAGACTTTTGTTGCGAGTATGACTTTATCTCGAGCTATGTTATTTTTAATTGCTCGCCCAACATATTCCTCACTGGTACCCGCTGAATAAATATTTGCAGTATCAATAAAGTTAATCCCCAAATCCAAGGCATGCTTAATAATTGACTCACTCTCTGTTGGATTAAGTGTCCATGCATGCATTTTACTGGCAGGATCGCCAAAGCTCATACAGCCTAAACAAAAACGTGATACGCTAATATCCGAATTGCCAAGTTTTATATAATCCATAAAAGCCCCTCTTGTTCCACATTAGTTTTAAATACATTGATGTTTAATAACATTAATATTCACGCCACAATGAATAACCTTCGAATATAAATTCACGCAAATAAATTAATGTCGATGATTTATTTTAGGCACAGGTTTTATTGAGATAAATATGGTATTCATTTATAGTATGATGAAATAAATTCATTAATCACATGCGTGTTTATGTATAATTTTAACGAACTGCACTATTTTGTTGTCGTCGCACAAGCTTCTAGTTTTGTAAAAGCAGGAAAGGCATTAGGTATTTCATCTTCAGCGTTAAGCCATAGTATGAGCAACTTAGAGACCAAGCTAAATCTACGTTTGTTTAATCGAACCACACGAAGTATGTCATTAACCGAAGCTGGCGAGCAGTTATATAAGCAAATAGCCCCACTATTTCAATCGTTAAATCAGCAAGTTAGTGCATTATCAGATTTTCTAAGCACGCCGTCTGGAACCATTAGAATTAATGCACCACATTTAGCTGTTGAGAGTATTATTTATCCTAAACTACGTCAATTTTTACCCCGTTATCCTCAAATCAAGATCGAAATTGAAGCAGACAATAATTGGGTAGATATAGTTAAACAAGGTTTTGATATGGGGTGCCGTTTGGGTAATGATATTGCTAATGATATGATTGCAGTAAAAATCTCTGCGCCATTAACGATGGCTGTCGTTGCCAGTCCTGATTATCTAAAAAACAGACCTCTACCTAAGCAAATTAAAGATCTTGATAAGCACCAATTAATCGGTAAGAAAATTTCTGCTCAACATGCAACAGAATTAGCTTGGGAATTCAATGACAATGGCAATATTATTAAATACCAACCTTCTTCTCAATTATCAAGCAATAGTAATTTACGTAAACAAGTGGCTTTAGATGGATTAGGCATCACATGGATAGGTAGACCAACGGTAGAAGACGATCTGGCCAAAGGCAATTTAATAGAATTATTGGAGGATTTTGCTATCACTTATGAACCATTTTATATCTATTATCCTAGTCGCAAAGGACATTCTCAAGTATTTAAATTAGTGTTAGATGCATTAAAATTTTAATCAAATTTTTAGGTGCTCAATAAATTAATACATGGCTTAAAACTGTGTATAACCGCTATCACACAAAATAAAAATTTTTGTGTTATTAAATATGATCGCGCTTAACTTCAATTTTATTGCTATCGATTAACGATCAACTAAATCAATCTATCTATACCATTATGGAATTTGAATGAAAATTAAAACAGATAAATTCAGTTAAAAAGCTTGTCTAAGCTACCTATACACAACTAACATGATTTTATAAACACTCAAAACTTGAGAACATAAAGTTGCAATTTTACTTGCTGGTAAGTTGACGATAACATCGCATAAAATATGCTTTTTTAACATAAGTTAACCTATCACTATTCCAATAACGCTTTTTGAAAAACATACTGTTCACAATTATTTAATGTCATCATTCTCATATAAAAAAAGCTTTTGTCGTTCATAACGGCAAAAGCCCATAATTTGATTTAACTGTCTTTAATAAAAGACATGATATTTTGATAGCTTATTGATTTAAATATAGTATTATCGCTAACGGTTAGTTCACCTCGCTATGGGTAAGCGCAAATAACAGTAAAGATAGGATCTTGGCTTCTTTTTGGGTAAACGCCTCCACCTGCCATATTGACTATCCACGGCCACACTCCAGAGGCATCACTAAATTCACTGGTGATTAACATCGCGCCGCTAAATACTGCATCGTTGTAAAAATCAAGCACTCCCCATTCGGACATAAACCCTGCACCAATTTGGCGTTCAAAATAGTTTCCGTGTGATTCAGGTTTGGCACCTACAAATCCTTGATTCTCTGCAGGACTATTTGGGTCTGGAATGGCATTGGTCAAATCTTTAACACGTGGCACGCGATAACCAGTGCTATTACACCAAGCTTGATTATTTGCCATATTCGAAAGTTTTTTACCACGTGCAATAAACCACTGTTTTAATATAAAACCATATTTTATCACCGGCTTGTTATTACGATCATATCCAACGAGTTCGAATGTCTGTGGCAATTGTGGTCGGTATATTGCTCCTGGTGAATTAGAGCTTTGTTGTGTAGTCGTTGCAGCCGGACCCGTTAAGGTTACTCGCGTCACAACTTTGGGCGTAGGATTTAGCCAAAGTTCATTATGCTCAGATCGGGTCACAGTGGCCGTGATTCCTTCATGTGTAACTGGAGGCCAAGTTAACTCGTTTTCATCAATACCAGAAATTTCTAAATCGAAAAACAAATTATTTCCCCCTGTAGTTGGGAAATTGCGTTCATAAGTTGCCGGATCGCGAGATTGAGCATAAAACCCTTTTGACCAACGCCATACCTCGGTATTAGCCGGTGACGCAAATAAACTCGGTACTAACATACACACTGCCGGAGCAGAATTAGGCTTAATATAATATTTGACAGGGCGCATGTATAACGTGGCTATGTTAGGAATTCCATATTTGGTAGATAAGCTCCAAACACCACTTGTATCAAAATCAATAAGGTAAGGTGCTTTACAAATATCTAACGCCGTATCAGCATTGACAATACTACCATTTTTATCAGTAACATTAACACTTATGTTTCCTGTAGCAGAAATACCGTCGGCACCTTGCCCATCACCATCATCATCTCCCCAATAACTATAAGGAGGTCCAATTATAGTTTTTAAGTTTATAGACCTATTGATGATGGGAATCATCATAGAAATGTCTTTAATGGTTTCACCTTCCTTGGGTAAGGCTATAGGGTTTTCAGAAGATGAAGTATTGGTTGTTGAACTCATGGTAGTACCGTCAGAAAAGGTAATAACAGACAAAATATTAGCATCTGTAACTTTGGTTTTACCTTTATCAAAGGTTAAATACGGTTCACTACCTTGAATGATTTTAATAGTAACAGCCGAAAGTGCCTTTACATTAAATGAGCAAAACAATAATATCAATACAACTACAAAAAAAAGCTTAAAAAACAAACGTGATATTAAAGAAAATAAACAAGATAAAAGTAATACTGAAAAGAATTTGGAACTTAAAACATAGATCTGATAATGCCTGTAGCCATAATAATACTGCATAACATTTCATCCGTCAGTTGTTATTGTTTTATTTAAGTTTTTTTACCTTCCATTATTTATAAAAATATCTAAATCCATTTGTTGAAAAGTATAATTCTTTAATAAAAAATAATCACCTATTAACACAATAGATTTGTAAAGAAATGTAAATTTTAGATAATTATTTAGTAGTAATCAAAATTAAGTGATTAGTGTAATCAACTTTTTAGATTAAAGCGTTCAATAATATTTATATAAATATAATATTTTCCGGTCAAAGTTAAGGATGCTTTTTTATTATTACATACTGAAAAAATTAGAAATTTAACTATATCAAGCATTTTAGGCTCTTCAATATTATTCTTTATTGCTAAAAAGCAACCAGCATCTACATAATTGTTATGTTGTCTATTTTCACACCTTAAGCTTGCAACAAGACGGGATTCACTTAAAATGACCAACAAAGTAACAGATCATTTAACTTACAAACTGTGCTGACTGTATTGGTAGTTTAATCTACCGTCGGAGCGGTTTTTACAATTAAAGTCTGTGCGCTAGTTTACTAATGATCATGTGCTTTACCATTCATTGGTGAAATTAAAATAATCGTCTAGTTCTAAGTGTATTAATAGCAATAGAGGAATATCTGTTCGGTTGCCATGAAGATAAAATAATTAATGTTACACGGTTATAGCCTTATTTATAATTTCTGTTACTAACCCCTATTTTATTTGTCTGTTGATAATGAGCAATAATTTTAGATCATGATTGAATGATTAATTCATCATTTGTTACCGTTTTGCTTGTTTGCTCAATATTGGATTGCTTTGATTTTTTATTTAACATTGTAGTTGGTGGTATTGGTATAGCTAATCGTTTACTTCTTTATACTTCAAATGCCATAGTAGCGAGATTAGTAGCCGCGGCGGATTTAAAATCCACCGCTGTTATCTAAATCATCATTCGTTATTGACTCGTATGTACAAATGATAGAGGGCTACATTTGGAGAGCATTAATTCATGAAATTTTCCTAAAAATCACCATGAATAATAATTTGATCAAATTTTTCATAAATTAAATTATTGATTCAAACTTATACGACAATAATTACTTAATCACATAAAACGATTGAAGAAATGCTTTTAAAAGCATTTCTTTTATCAAGACAAGAATCCCACTTTCTCTTAATGTTAATTTTATTTATACAGCGTTCGATTGCTCTTTTTTGGAATCGGCAACTTGGTCTGCTCAGGTTGCCCCTGCCGCTGCGACTTTACATTAACAGTTTATCCTTTATTACCTATTATGTAGTACTAGCACTAAGGATAGACGCAAACCAAGTTGTAGGTAGTATTTTTGGCATTGCCAATAAAGTTAACGGCGCCATTGCCAGCATAAGCACCGAACAACAGGTCCGAACCATCGCTAGCGGTAGCCCAGTAGCCGCCCCTGTTGAAACCGGCAGAGCGATAGTAAAGCCAGTAGTACATATCTCCCCATTCAGTAAAGAGACCAGCACCGATATTACGCTGAAAATAATTACCACTGGATGGCGGTATGCCGAGTGTCGGTAACGGCGACTTCCCACCACTACACACAGAAGTCGCCCCACACCAATCAGAACGTCCAATTGAGTTAGTTAACTCTTTTACCAGTGGCAGACGATAACCACCACCTAAACTGCCACACCAGGATAAGGCGTTATCAACTGTGATATCGCCTACGCCTAATGGGCGGACAACAAACCACTGCTTTAACTCAAAACCATAGCTTAATACCGTTTTATTACGACTATCTTTACCCGCTATCACAAAAGTCTGCGGCAAGCTAGGTGGAGCCACACTACCCGGTAATGCTGAATCCTGTTGGGCTTTTGTTACTGCTGGACCAGTAAGCGTGACACGTATGAAATTTGGATTAGCGGGTGATGGTGTCATGGTAGCGGTAATACCACCTTGAGTGACAGTTGGCCAGGTTAATGTAGAACCATCAATACCTTCTATGTCTAAATCAAAATACAGATTATTAGCACCGGTAGTCGGGAAGTTAAGCTTGTACTGTGATGGCTCAGCTGCTTGCTTTACAAAACCTCGTTCTGGATTCCAAATATCGGCCGGACCGGCGAAGAGTTGGGAAAGAGGGTTCAGATTCGGCCTGGCGTAACAGATTTTAGGCACGGATTTAGGTCTGGTGATATAATAGGCAGCCGTGCTACCACTAAAATTACCACTATTTGGTACCCCATACTGGGTGGTTAAACTACCATCAGTACTGGTTAATTCTACTTTATAAGGTGCCATACAGCTATCTATGTTGGCACTATGCGTCACGGCTCGATTCAATTTATCGGTAATGCTCACGCTTAAATTACCGGTCGCGGTAATTCCATTAGCACCCTGACCATCACCATCACCATCCCCCCAATAATTGTAAGGCTCACCAATTAAATCGTTTAAGGCGATAGCGTTAACAGTGGCAGGGACCAGCATACCAATATCGCTAAAGTGTTCATTAGCTTCTGGGAGAACGATTGGATTATCTGCGGTTGAAGTATTATTGTCCGGTGTGTAGGTGGTTTGAGTCGTGCCGTCAGAGACGGTAATACCTAACAGCCCCTCAGTCGTGGTGACCTTAGTGACCCCATTATCAAAGGTTAAATACGGCGCACTACCATGAATGACTTGCGCCGTCGTTGCCGACAATGCTTGAGTCGTAGTGGCATACAGCAATAATAACCATGGTATCGATGCTAAAGCCAGTTTAGATAATTGACCTGATACTTGAGTTTGCGTAAAAAACAAGGTTAGACGTAAGATTAACCTTAAATTTACTGTTTTAAGTAAGCGATAGCATAACGCTAAACTAAATATGCATCTTTTGCTTACACTGATTGCTGAAAAACGAGGGTGAGTTACCTTGCTTCGATGAAATAAGTTAAGTGTAGAAGTAAGAGTTGAATTAAATTTTAGCCTAAAGAGAGATTGGTGAGTTTTTAAAACATTGTTTTGCCAGCGCTGGTGTCTGGTGTCTGGTGTCTATAATTATACTGCATGGCGTTCCACCCGTCAACTAATCTGTTATTTTATTTGATTTTTTTATGTTAAATGGCTATAAATCAAGCTTAAATAAGCTTAATTTTCGGAATTATAAGGCTATGATAAAAAAAAGTCACTCATTAAGCCGAATTATTTGTAAAGAAATGTAAATAACACTATAAATAATAAATGTTAATAGCCTTTAAATAGTCAAATATAGTTAAAATATAGCGGATTATTTTTTTATTCAAAAATATATCACCCGCTTGTTTATTAAATTTCTGAATGGATTTTATGGAATTTAGATGGGTTAAGATTGTTGATTTTAAGTCGTTCATCTAAAACGATGTAAAAAGTAAAATAACTGAAGAAACACAATGCAACACTTTTTTCACTCAATAACGTTAACGTTTGTAAGGAAGATCTAAAATATAATCAGTTAGTTACTGTTTTAAATGAATATATTTCCATTATAAATCTTTAAAACTAAGATTATTTTTCCTAAAAAATTTATTTTAGTCTTTAAAATCGTGGTTTTGATCATTTAATAATTTTTAAGCGGAATTTAGGACCTTCTATCCCCGCTACTCAACTTTCTTGCGATAAACACACAACCCATTCGCCTCAATCGAGGCGAATGGGTTAAGTTTCGACATCATAAAGTTTTGGAAAATCTACGCTATTTTACTCTCCCCCCCAAAATAAGAACTAAGGTTTGAGTTCTGAAGCACAAATCCCATAGTACAAACCTGCAGGCGTTACCCAATGAATAAGTCCGTAGTCGCCGTGCGCATAATACCAGTAGTCACCATGGGAGTATTTGTCATTAGTCCAATAATACCAATAAAAGTTAGCATTAGTGTAATATAGCATATAACCCCACTCAGAAAAAAGACCAGCCCCGATGTGACGTTGGAAATAATTACCCGATGATACAGGTGTAGCAGTAATTATATCGTCATATGGATAAACAGCATTGGTTAAATCCCTTACATTAGGAAGTTCATAACCTATATTTTTACACCAAGATAGTTGGTCGTTGTAATTTCCCATAACGGTTCCACGATTGACAAACCACTGCTTTAATTCAAATCCATATTTAGCGACAGCGTTACCACTACTGTCACGACCAACTAACTCGAATGTCTGGGGTAAAGATGGTTTAGCTATTTTATCCGGCACTCGAGAATTCCATTGTGATGAGGTTGCAGCAGGACCAGTTAAGGTAACGCGAACACTAGTTTTTGTTGAATTAGTCATCGTCGCTGTAATTCCACTATGAGAAACCGGCTCCCAAGTTAATGCCTGATCAGTATTGCTAATATCTAAATCAAAGAACAAACCATTAGCTCCAGTAGTCGGGAAATTTGAACTATAAGATGATGGTGTAGCTGTTTGAGTTAGGAAACCTTTACTATAATGCCAGATATTTTCGGGACCTGCATAGATACCTATGTTATATACCAAATTACTCGGTTTAGCAAAACAAACCCCTGGTGATTCTTTAGGATTAAAATAATAGCTAACATTATCTGCACCGAACTTAATGCTATTAGGAAAGCCATAACGAGTGGTTAATGTGCTTTCGGTACTAGTTAATGTAGCTTTATAAGGCGCGTTACAATACATTGGTACGGTATTTCGTGATACAGTTCTATTATTTTTATCAACAATAGACAAACTTAGACTGCCTGTAGCTGTAACATCAGAATCACCATCATCATCTCCCCAATAATTATAATTTGAATCAATAAGAGTATTTAAATCGACGGAATTAGTATCAGTAGGAACCAACATCCCTATATCAGCAAAACTCTGATCTACATCAGGTAAGACGATTGGTGTTACAGTTGAAGGATTGGTTGAAGGTGTATATTGTGTACCGTCGGATAAAGTAATACCTAACAGCCCCTCAGTCGTGGTGACTTTAGTTACCCCATTATCAAAAGTTAAATAGGGTTCACTACCATGAATGACATGTACCGTAGTCACCGATAACGCTTGAGTGGTAGTGGCATACAGCAATAATAACCATGGCATCGATGCTAAAGCCAGTTTAGATAACTGGCCTGATGCTTGAGTTTGCGTATAAATCAATGTTGGACGTAAGATTAACCTTAAATTTATCGCTTTAAGTAAGCGATAGCATAACGCTAAACTAAATGTGCATCTTTTACTTACACTGACTGCTAAAAAACGAGGGTGAGTTACCTTACTTTGATGAAATAAGTTAAGAGTAGAAGTCAGAATTGAATTAAGCTTCAACCTAAAGAGAGATTGGTGAGTTTTTAAAACATTGTTTTCCCATCGCCGGGGGCTATAATTATATTTCATGGTGCTCCATTAGTAAACTAATCCGTTATTTTATTTTATTTTTTTATGTTAAATGGTCATAATTTAAGCTTAATGAACTTAAATGAAACTTAAATAAAGCTTAAATAAGCTTAATTTTTGGAATTATAAGGTTATGATAAAAAAAAACCACTCATTCAGCCGGATTATTTGTAAAGAAATGTAAAGAATAATATAAATGATAAACTCTCATTGCCTTTAAATAGCCAGATATCTCTGAAATATAACGGATTATTTTCTATTCGAAAATATATCATTCGCTTGTTTATTAAAGTTCTGAATAGATTTTATGGAATTTAGATGGGTTGAAATTTCAGACGTTGCTTGTTTTGTAACGTTTTATTTTCGGTGAAAACACCCGAGTAAAGAGGGGTTTATGTGCCCTTCCCCAAATTACTCGCACCATCCATTTTTGCTAACTAACTCTGTCGGTTCGGGTTACCCTTTCCGCAGCAATTTTATATTAGCAGCTTAGCCTTTATTACCTCTTATGTACTATCCATAATTTAAGAATTAATTTGATGTTCTAGACGTTAACGCTTGGCTAAAATAGGAAGTTACAAGCAAAAAAACAAGCAATAGCACTAAAAAGATCTGTCAGGATAATTTGGTTTGATAAAAAGATTGACGCAAGAATAGGAAAAACGATCGCACGAAAGCTCGTGATATTTTACTTATCTTCGTGTAAAAATAGAATTCTGTGGAAAATGTATTTTGTGATCTTAACTTTAACAAATTTAAATTATCGTTTTGATCTGTAGAAAATTATAATCCCCATGTGACAACTCTATCAATTAATCATTTGATTAATTTATTAATTTTATTGATTCAGGTTGATTTTTAGTCGTTCATCTAAAACGATGTAAAAAGTAAAATAACTGAAGAAACACAATGCAACACTTTTTTCACTCAATAACGTTAACGTTTGTAAGGAAGATTTAAAATATAATCAGTTAGTTACTGTTTTAAATGAATATATTTCCATTATAAATCTTTAAAATTAAGATTATTTTTCCTAAAAAATTTATTTTAGTCTTTAAAATCGTGGTTTTGATCATTTAATAATTTTTAAGCGGAATTTAGGACCTCAAAACCCCGCTACTCAACTTTTTTGCGATAAACACACAAACCATTCGCCTCAATCAAGGCGAATGGTTTAAGTTTCGACACTATAAATTTGTTACAAAAACCTACGCTATTTTACTCTCTCCCCCAAAATAAGAACTAAGGTTTGAGTTCTGAAGCACAAATCCCGTAGTAGAAACCTGCAGGCGTTACCCAATGAATAAGTCCGTAGTCGGCGTGCGCATAATACCAGTAGTCACCATGGGAGTATTTGTCGTTAGTCCAATAATACCAATAAAAGTTAGCATTAGTGTAATATAGCATATAGCCCCACTCAGAAAAAAAACCAGCCCCAATTTGACGTTGGAAATAATTACCCGATGATACAGGCGTAGCAGTAATTATATCGTCATCTGTTGGATAAACAGCATTGGTTAAATCCCTTATATTAGGAAGTTCATAACCTATATTTTTACACCAAGATAGTTGGTCGTTGTAATTTCCCATAACGGTTCCACGATTGACAAACCACTGCTTTAATTCAAATCCATATTTAGCGACAGCGTTACCACTACTGTCACGACCAACTAACTCGAATGTCTGGGGTAAAGATGGTTTAGCTATTTTATCCGGCACTCGAGAATTCCATTGTGATGAGGTTGCAGCAGGACCAGTTAAGGTAACGCGAACACTAGTATTCGTTGAATTAGTCATCGTCGCTGTAATTCCACTATGAGAAACCGGCTCCCAAGTTAATGCCTGATCAGTATTGCTAATTTCTAAATCAAAGAACAAACCATTAGCTCCAGTAGTCGGGAAATTTGAACCATAAGATGATGGTGTAGCTGTTTGAGTTAGGAAACCTTTATTATAATGCCAGATATTTTCGGGACCTGCATAGATACCTATGTTATATACCCAAATACTCGGTTTAGCAAAACAAACCCCTGGTGATTCTTTAGGATTAAAATAATAGCTAACATTACCTGCACCGAACTTAATGCTATTAGGAAAGCCATAACGAGTGGTCAATGTGCTTTCGGTACTAGTTAATGTAGCTTTATAAGGCGCGTTACAATACATTGGTACAGTATTTCGTGATACAGTTCTATTATTTTTATCAACAATAGACAAACTTAGACTGCCTGTAGCTGTAACATCAGAATCACCATCATCATCTCCCCAATAATTATAATTTGAATCAATAAGAGTATTTAAATCGACGGAATTAGTATCAGTAGGAACCAACATCCCTATATCAGCAAAACTCTGATCTGCATCAGGTAAGACGATTGGTGTTACAGTTGAAGGGTTGGTTGAAGGTGTGTATTGTGTACCGTCGGATAAAGTAATACTTAACAGTCCCTCAGTCGTGGTGACTTTAGTCTTACCATTATCAAAAGTTAAATAGGGCGCACTACCATGAATGACTTGCGCCGTCGTTGCCGATAACGCTTGAGTCGTAGTGGCATACAGCAATAGTAACCATGGCATCGATGCTAAAGCCAGTTTAGATAACGGGCCTGATGCTTGAGTTTGCGTAAAAAACAAGGTTGGACGTAAGATTAACCTTAAATTTATCGCTTTAAGTAAGCGATAGCATAACGCTAAACTAAATGTGCATCTTTTGCTTACACTAATTGCTAAAAAACGAGGGTAAGTTACCTTGCTTTGATGAAATAAGTTAGGTGTAGAAGTAAGAGTTGAATTAAGCTTTAACCTAAAGAGAGATTGGGGAGTTTTTAAAACATTGTTTTGCCAGCGCTGGTGTCTGGTGTCTGGTGTCTATAATTATACTGCATGGCGTTCCATCCGTCAACTAATCTGTTATTTTATTTGATTTTTTTATGTTAAATGGCTATAAATCAAGCTTAAATAAGCTTAATTTTTTGAAATTATAAGGTTATGATAAAAAAAAGCCACTCATTCAGCCGAATTATTTGTAAAGAAATGTAAATTAATACCATAAATAATAAGCGCTAATAGCCTTTAAATAGTCAGATATCTTTGAAATATAACGGATTATTTTCTATTCGAAAATATATCACCCGCTTGTTTATTAAAGTTCTGAATAGATTTTATGGAATTTAAATGGGATAAAATTTCGGACGTTGCTTGGTTTGTAACGTTTTATTTTCGGTGAAAACGCCCGAGTAAAGAGGGGTTTATGTGCCCTTCCCCCAAATTACTCGTACCGTCCATTTTTGCTCACCGATTCAGTCGGCCTGGGCTGCCCTGCCGCTGCAACTGACCTTTTGTTGCTTAAAAACTTTATTACGCCTTATTAAATGCCCGCGACTTCAGGATTAAGAACTAAGGATAGGCGCAAAGCCCGTAGGCGTCGTTTCTAGGTTGGTTGCTATTAATGTTGCCGTAGACCGGAAAGACAACGAACTGGTACTGCAACAGTATCGAACCGTATCGGCGACTTGTCCAGTCACTTGTCCAGTAGATGAGTTTGACGAAGCTGGCAGCGGTATAATCACTCATCATGCCCCATTCGGTAAACAAACCCACACCAATATTACGCTGGTAACCATTCCAATTCGATGACGGCGTGGCGCCCACTGCTCCTTCGCAAAAAATGTTTGAATTAGCTCCCGAACACACCGCGTTAGTTAAGTCTTTGACCTGCGGCAGGCGGTAACCACCGCCTAAACTACTACACCAGGATGAGGTGTTAGGATAAGTATCAAATTTATCTCCGCGGTTGACGAACCACTGCTTTAACTCAAAGCCATAACTTAATACCGTTTTATTACGACTATCTTTCCCCTCTATCACAAAAGTCTGCGGCAAGGTAGGAGTAGCGACACTACCCGATGTGGCTGATTCTTGTTGCGATGCTGTTGCCGCCGGACCTGTGAGGGTGACGCGAATGTTATTAGTATTATCGGGCGATGGCGTCACGGTGGCGGTAATACCGCCTTGGCTGACTGTTGGCCATGTCAATGCTGAACCGCTAATACCACCTATGTCTAAATCAAAATACAGATTATTAGCACCGGTAGTCGGGAAGTTGAGCATGTACTGTGATGGCTCAGTGGACTGCACCAGGAAGCCTTTACTCGGATTCCAGATATTAGCGGGACCGGCGTAGGTGTCGTTGCCCATACTCAGATTCGGTTTGGCATAACAGATTTTTGGTGCGGCTTTAGGATTGATATAATAGGCGGCAGTACCACTGCTGAAATTACGACTATTTGGTAGCCCATACTGGGTGGTTAAACTACCAGCAGTAGTGGTTAATTCCACTTTATAAGGCGCATCACAGATATCTAAAGTAGCACTACGATTCACAGCATGATTGGCTTTATCGGTAATACGTACGCTTAAATTACCGCTAGCAGTAACACCATTAGTACCCTGACCATCACCATCATCATCTCCCCAATAATTGTAAGGCTCCCCAATTAAGGTGTTCAAAGCGATAGCATCAGCAGTGGGGGGCACCAACATAGCAATATCAATAAAGCTTTGGTTTTCTTTAGGTAACACTATTGGATTATCGAAGGTTGAAATATTATTTTGTGGAGTAATGCGGGTACCATCGGATAACGTAATACCGAACAACCCTTCAGTCGTGTTAACTTTAGTCTTACCATTGTCAAAAGTTAAATAGGGTTCGCTACCATGAATGACTTTCGCCGTCGTTGCCGACAATGCTTGAGTCGTAGTGGCATAAGGTAATAATAACAAAGGTATTAAAGCTAAATAGCGTTTTATATTGAAAACAATATATGGCGGACAATTAACCAATAATAGCTGTCGTCGACAATGATGTTGGGAGCTGGGTTGGCGAACGTGCGATACTAAACCAGATAGCAACCTCTGCCCTAAATTAGATACGCAATCACACTTTAATTTGAGCAAAAAACGAGAGACTAAATCGAATACTAAACTAAGTTTTATATTAAGCTTTAGGTGTAATAAATCAGCTAAAGTGTGTTGATATAGATTTTTGACGTAAGGCTGCCAATGTCTTGTGTCTTGTGTCTTGTGTCTTGTGTCTTGATATTATAAAGCATAATGCGCAATCCTTCAAGCAAATTTATGTTTTATTTACACTTTTCCATTTTAGTGCTCAAAAAAACTAAACGATTAATTTACCGGTCAAAGTATAGCACCTTAGTAAAATTTAACTACCGATTAACGGCGATTATTTGTAAAGAATGGTAAATGAATAGGGAATGTTATTACTATATGAAAGTTATTAATTTCTGCTTATACGTTATTTAGCTAAAATTGCGAGAAAGTAGAAAAATAGACTTAAGTCAGTAACGTTCTTGTCATGCTTATTAACCTTAATATATAAAGGCATTAAAGCCATTTTACCGATGCATGCCATTATTGAAACCAATCTACCGGTCTGTATATTCGATATTGTACTTGATTTGATTTAATACTTGTGAAAGTTGATTGATAAAAAAAGCGAATTGATAGACCTATTCGAAATAGTTTTTAAATATAAATCAATTTTTAACTGGAGCGATGTTAGCTAGCTTGGTGCCAGTGGTCGGACTCGAACCGACA
Source organism: Gilliamella sp. B2824 (assembly GCF_026536245.1). Taxonomy (NCBI): domain Bacteria; kingdom Pseudomonadati; phylum Pseudomonadota; class Gammaproteobacteria; order Orbales; family Orbaceae; genus Gilliamella; species Gilliamella sp. B2824. The sequence continues at coordinate 105,088 of NZ_JAFNON010000005.1, forward strand.
CGCTTTTAAGGGCGGCGGATTTTGAATCCGCTGCGTCTACCAATTTCGCCACACTGGCACTTAATGTGTAAAGAAGTAAACGTTGGCATTATACTAAGCTTTACAATATCTGCAACAGTTATTCTTGCAAACTTTTTTAGTTGCCTAAAATTCCAACTATTACCGACGTTTCCATGCTGGAAGTTTTTTTAAGATTATATAAGCGGTTTGCTTAGCAACAGAATAATCTATATTGTGATTTTTTGCATAACGTAATGTGACTTCTTGCCATTTTTCGTCAAACGTTTTCATACTACCATCTTGATGTGCACAGTGTTTACAATAATTTTTAGACATATCGTGCAATGGATAATCACCAATAGTTGTCATTGGCATGCCACAAGCAATACACATTTTCATAGCAACATCTCGTTTGAATGATTAAAAAATTAAAAATTTTATTTTCAATACAATGTTGAAAATGCTACTCCGAGTTTAAGTCGATTACAAGACACCGTGAAGCAATAGACAATAAAAATAAAATTAAGTGATTTAATATAATAGTTAGGTCTTATTGTTAATAAAGATATAATTAGTTTAGGCAAAAAAACATATTTCCTATCTTAATCAATATGTTAGATATTAAAAATTATTTTTAACAAAATATAATTCAGCCATTACTAACTCTGTTAGCAATAGTTACTTTTTATTTGATCATCTCAATAAAATCATAAGAAAATTTAATTCAAAGTTTAGTCAGCAACGATAACCGAATTTGAAGATTGATGATATTTATCAATCAAGATCAGAAATTAATTAATGATCTTTCAAACCTAAACCTTTACTTAATACTTTAAAGCAATCATCACAATCATGTGTCGCTGCTTGTAACAAGGTTTGCGTTGGTGCATGAATAAGTTTATTCGTCAATTTATGCGAAAATTCAGCAAAGACTTCATCTATATTGGCACCTTGCTTAATGGCATTAAGTGCTTTATATTCTAATTCTTTCTTAATATGTTCGGCATTAGTACGATATTGCTTAACAAAATTAACAGCCTGCCTAGCTTTAAGCCAATCGATAAATTGTTCAGCTTGTTCTTGAATAATATATTGCGCCTGCTTGGCCGCAATTGAGCGCTGCTGTAAATTACTTTCAACCGTTTTTTGGAGATCATCAATGGTATAAAGATGAACATGATTAAGTTGATTAATCTCTTCTTCTACATCACGAGGAACAGCTAAGTCTATAAATAACATTTTGCGGTTATTTCTTGCTACCAATGTCCGCTCAACCATGCCTTTACCAATAATAGGTAAAGGGCTTGCCGTTGAACTGATTACAATATCAACATCTTTAAGTCGATTGGCAATATCTGGTAATGAAATAATTTCTGCATCAATTAGCGAGGCAAGTTTTAATGCTTTTTCACGGGTACGATTTGCAACAATAACATGATTAAAACCGTGCGGCTTTAAGTACCGAGAAATAAGCTCGATGGTCTCTCCTGCCCCAACTAACATCACATTTAATTGTGGAGTATCAGTAAAAAGGTTTCTAGCAATTAAACAAGCAGCATAAGCAACAGAAGCAGTATTAGCACCAATATTGGTTTCACTACGAACGGTTTTGGCAACATGAAAAATTTTTTGAAATAATTTTTCTAATGTTAATGACAAACAATGATTTTTTTGCGCCTGCATATACGCAGCTTTTACTTGTCCTAAAATTTGTGGCTCACCAATAATCATGGAATCGATGCCACTTGCAACCGACATCAAATGTTCAACCGCTTGTTGACCTTCATACCAATAAATGGCGTTTTGATACTGAGCAATATCAACATGATGAAATTGACCTAACCAAATCTCAACAGACTGTTTTAATTTTAGAAAATCAGTATCATGCTCGTAACTTAAATAGATTTCTGTGCGGTTACACGTAGACACAATAACACACCCTTCAACTAAAGGATGTTGATAAAGGCTATATAATGCTTTATCCACAATTTCATTGGGAAAAGCGATTTTTTCCCTTAATGAAAGTGGTGCAGTTTTATGGTTAACACCTAATATTGTAATTGACATTGCTTTGTTTCTATTATGAGTGATATAACGATATTATTAAGCGTTTTATTATTTTTATTATACATAAAAAAACAATAAAGGTTAATTACAGTTACTTTTTCTTATTCTAACGATTTTCAGTTATAATAAATTTATATTAGGCAATTTTAATGGGCTAATTCATGACTAAAATCAATTATCTATTTATTATCGTTTTATCTTTGTTTATGACTGCTTGCCAAGTCAGCCAACAACAAAACTCGACATCTATTGTAAACCAATGGCAAAATCATCAGCACGATCTTGAACAGATAAATACGTTTCAAGTTAATGGAAGTATTGCTCATTTCAGCAACAAAACCCGTAGTTATGGTCGCTTTTTAATTAACCAACAATCAGATGATCGTTTCGACATAAAATTGACCACACCTGTTGGAACTAGCATCTTGAGCCTAAAAGTAGAACCTAATTATGCACAACTTATTGATAAAGATGGTAATAACTATAATGGCAATAATATCGAAGATTTGATGAGTAAGGTGTCTAACGTTAATATTCCACTAAACTCCCTTCATAATTGGTTAAAAGGTTATTCTAATAATAGTTCTGCCGATAAATTAGATAAATCAGGCAGATTAACCGCGACTGAATTTATACAGAATAATAATAAATGGCAGTTAAAGATTGCGAGTTACTCAACGTATACTTTTAGAAATAAAAAAATTGATCTACCATCGTCAATTGAGCTAAATCATAATGATGAGCTTATTCGTTTAAAAATTAGTAACTGGATCTTACGATAGTAGGTAATCATAATGAAACAGTGGTTATCGCCTGCAAAGCTGAATTTATTTTTATATATAACGGGTCGCCGCCCAGATAATTACCATAATTTACAAACGTTGTTTCAATTTATTGATTTATGCGACAGCCTCACTTTTAACTTGCGTAAAGATAATAAAATTAATTTATTAACACCTTTTGATAACGTTCCTTATGATAAAAATTTAATCGTTATTGCTGCACAGTGTTTAAAAAACTATACTCAACGCCTCGATCTAGGCATTGATATTACCATCAACAAGAAAATACCTATGGGTGGGGGGCTTGGTGGCGCCTCATCAAATGCCGCCACAGTATTAGTTGCGCTCAATGAGTTATGGAAACTCGCTTTACCAACGGAAACATTAATTACTCTAGGACGAAAGCTTGGCGCAGATGTGCCTATTTTTATCTATGGGCACGCGGCATTTGCTGAGGGAATTGGTGACCAGCTACAATCTGTTGATTATCAAGAAAATTGGTATTTAATTACTTACCCCAATATTGAGATTTCGACAGTCGAAATCTTTAATGATCCCGGACTAAAACGTGATACTCCTGTTCGCACTATTGAGCAACTGCTTTCTCAACCATTCGAGGCGTTCAGCAACGATTGCGAAAATATTGTCGGTAAACGTTATCCTAAAGTACATCAAATTATTAGCTACCTATCGCAATTTGCGCCGACCAAACTGACAGGTACTGGAGCTTGTGTATTTAGCTTATGTCACTCGCAGCAGCAAGCGCAAGAAATACAATCAACACTTAATAAGTTTTCGGTAGAAAGTTTTATTACGCGATCGCTAAATACCTCACCGTTATATCAATAGTTATCTATAATTTTAGAAAAGCATCGGTTAAAAATACCTTAACTTTCACAATAAGGTTAAGGTTTATTCAAAAAAATTCGGTTTAAAAACACCATTGTTAATTTTTATTGCTTGACCGATTCAACGGGAATAATAAATAGATGTTTATCATAATATTCAACGCAATATAATCCTTCATAGCTGGTATAGCCTTGCTCGTTCAATTTGGCTTTTAACCAATCTTCATTTTTATCAATCGATTGTAACGCTTCATCATTTGGTTTTTCGTTTTCAAGAACAATAACAGATATATCCTTATCACCTTTTTTCACAATAGTTAGCTGACCATTAGGCTCAAGAATTGCTTTTTCAACAGCATTAATAGTAAAAATATTTTTCATCCTTAATAATACTGCAAAGCTAGCAAAATCAATATTTACACCAGCAAAAGCATCTAACTTAATTTTACCTTTATCCATTAATATAATTGGATTACCGACAATAAAAGCTTTTGCATTTTGACTTCTTTTCTTCAGATAATTAGAGGTATACATAATAGTTGTCCACATCAACAACACCACTAAAAAATCAAACACTGTTAATTTAGGATTATAAATAATACCACCTGCAATACCACCTAAAATCATATTACCGATAAAATCAATACTCGACATTTGAGATAACGAAGTTTTTCCGGTTATTTTTAAAAATAAAATTATACAAATAAAAACAACCAATAATTTAAATGCAATAACTAAAAAATCATGATAATTCATACTTGTATCACCCCTATAATGATATTGCCAAAATTACACAATCAATGAAAAAGTTATTCAGCTTAAAACAGAGTTTTAAAGCCGAATTTCACTTTATTTTTATAACCTTCGCTATCAACTGAAAGAAGTAAATTTAATGATCAATTAAGATGCGTAATGACACCCCATTTTATTGCAAGCTGTTCTTTATTTGAATTTGGTAACCAATTATTAATTTCATCCATTAATTTTTTATTATTCAACTGTACCATGTAAGCTTTATAACTTTCGGTACCTTCGAATGGCTTAACTGTCGCTAAACATAAGACATTAGGCTCTTTGTTTTCATAATAATGACCTTCGATCAGATCTGTCACCATCATATCAGCGGTTTTATCACGTAACGCTTGAAGATTATCAATATTATTTTTTACACGAATGATGTGTGCAGTATGAATATTTTGATTTACAAAGCTTTCATTGGTCCCACCAGGGTTAACGACAACTTTAACATTAGGTTGGTTAATGGCGTCTAAATTTGATAATTGAGGTGCCATATCACATGCGGCTAACGCAATCTTACCATTAGGAACGACTTGGTCAGATAGTAAAAATTTAGCTGCACGATCTTTGGTGTAGGTCACGCCACCCATTGCAACATCATACTTATCAGCAGCTAAATCTTGGGAAAGTGTGGGCCAGCTTGTAATATAAAATTCAGGTGTAACATTTAATTTTTTAGCTAAATCTTTTGCCATATCAATATCAAAACCAACCAACGAATTTTGATTATCATAGAAAGCAAGTGGTGCATAATCAGCAGGCACACCAATTCTAATTGTTTTTGAGCTGATGATTTCATCATAAGTACGAGCTTGAGTAAGTCCTGAGCAAAGCAATAATGCCATAATGGCAGTTAACTTTTTCATCTAATTATTCCTTTTAATAACCTGTTAGATCCAAATAAAAACATAAATAAGACAAATTAAATCAATTAATTTCATCTAAAAAGATTTAATTTCAATAGTTAATTTACTTCAACTTTACTATTAGATTGGATATTAAGCCATTTAGCAATCAATTTCTCACCTTGTAATAGTTTGTTTTTAGACTTTTGGATGAATAACTGTGAGTTTTTGATAGTCAGCTAGATTATTTTATGATTATTAAATTACATAAAGCAAAAGTTATGATCACCATAGATTTTTTTGAAAAACAATGCTAACTATCGATAATTGCTGTTTTTATAGCAATATAACAAACAAAAGAAGCAAAAATTGAGCTTATTGAAGTTTAAACAGCATAACTAGGACAAACTTAATGACTGCCCTATTTTCTTCTCAAAAAACATAGTTACCCTAAATGTAAAACATCCCTCTCCCCAAAAAAGATAACAAGTACATTGAAAAGAATGATTTAACATCCAACAGTAAAAATTTAAATGTCTACAATCTATTCAAACTAAAATATATAAGATAGATACAAAAAACATTATAGTCTGATTTCTTGAAGTTTATTTATGCCGCTCTATACCTGCAAGAACTAAAAATAGACAAAAATTGAATATAGAAAATTAGGAAGAATTCATAAAATAAATTCCCAAACATATTAGATCTATTGAATAGCACACAGGACCAACCCTTTTAATACCTATAACCAATACCATGAATTGTTTTAATCAAACAAGGGTTTAAAGGATTAATTTCAATTTGTTTGCGCAATTTTGAAATGTGTTGATCTATAGTTCGACTATTTGGCGAGTAATCATATCCCCAAACATAATCAAATAACGTGTCTCTAGTAACAACTTGATTTTTATGTTGATATAAGCATTCTAATATTCTGACTTCACGTAATGAAAGTTCGATAATCTGATCATTACGCTTAGCACATAATTCAATGGGATAGATTTTTAAATCCCCAAAAGGAAAAAAATCATTAACGAGTTGACTAGATTGCTTGGATTTCAAGCAACGTTTAACTATAGCTTTAATTCTAGCCCGTAATTCATGAACGCCAAATGGTTTACCCATATAATCATCTGCACCTAGTTCTAGGCCAATTACTCTATCAATCTCTTCATTTTTAACTGACAAAAATAAAATTGGAATATCTTCGTCAGATTTACGAATTTCACGGCAAACCGAATAACCATCAAGTTCTGGCATCATGATATCCAAAATAATAAAATCAGGCAGGCTTTGCCTGAATAATTTCAAAGCAATTTTACCATTGGCGGCTTCTATAACTTTATAGCCTTCTTGTTCTAAAATATCCGCAATTACCGTACGAATATTTTTATCATCTTCAGCAATTAAAATCTTCATGTTTACTCCGTCAAAATCAATGAGAAAGCAACACCTGGTTTTTGATTAGTTACTTCAATAGTTGCATTCAAATTATTTGCTAATTGCTTAGCAATTGTAAGTCCAATACCTGTGCCAGATAATCCTTCTGCAGATGATAAATTTATGCTGTAAAATGGTCTAAACATCTGCTCTAATAAATGATTAGGAATACCTTTACCATAATCACGAACAGTAACCATAATTTTATTTTTTTGTTTATTTAATACTAAATCAACTTTTTTACCATCCGATGCATATTTTTCAGCATTATTTAGAAAATTGCAGATTATATGCACAACACTATCTTCATCAGTATCAATAAAACACTCTTTTTTAGAGTTTATAATTAAATTGAATTGTAATGATTTACTGTCAAAAACTGGTTTAAATGTAGAATAAACTTGTCGAACAAGCTTTGTTATATTTACAGGCTTTATATTCAGTTTTATCATCTTATTAAAAGTCAAAACATTTTGAACTAACCGTGTTAACCGTTTGCTTTCACAAATAATAACATCTATATAATCAATTAGTTGACAGGGTTCATTACTTAATTTTTCTTTTAATATTTCGCTATATAGAATGATATTAGTTAAAGGAATCTTAAACTCGTGGGAAAGTTGATCTGCTAAATTTAGTTTTGGCTCAGCCCTACATAAAGTTTGAAAGTATTTTCGATAAAAATATATGATTGTAAGAATAAGTAATATAGTAAACAAAATAATCAAAAAAACAAAAAACGCATAAAAGTAAGTTAAAGATTTTGTTTCAAAATAATGGAGTACTTTCCAATATGGGGAAAGATAATCAAAATTAATTTTGATATTATTGTTATATAGTTTTTCTTTTGAATGGCTCTGCTTATCATAATTAAATAAAATAAAATGATTAGCTATTAATACTTTATCAGCAAAGAAAGGGGGAGCAATGTCTCTATTTATTGAATAAAATTCTGAACCTATTATGGTATTATCCTTAATTAACCAATAGATTATATGATTATAATCTTGGTACCAGCCAAACTTAGCTGGAAATAATTCTGATATGATACTGCGATTACTTAAAGTAGCTTTTTCATATTTGATTGGTTCTGTTAATTTAGTCCAATGTTTATGATTTGAAGTAATTAAACAGCTAATTTTATTTTTCTCAATTTTCAAGTAGTTTTGTATACTATTTTGAGTTTCCAGCAAACATTGAATATCATTTTTTTCATTTTTTAAATCCAAATTAAAACGATTAAAATACATCGAGTATTGACTAAAACAAGATTCAATCATAGTATTTATATTTTCAAAGCAAGCCTGCACTAGTTTTTGTCGGTTATTTGGGGTTATAACACCTTTATTTTCAGTACTCCACCAACTTAAATAGCTAATAGCAATAATAAATATAAAAATTGATAAAATTGCTGTTAATGTTTTCATAAATTAATTTTTATAATAGCAAACTGTTTAAATTAACATTGTTTTCATTGATGTTTTTACGATAAACGTCACACCACTTTCAATTCAAATTACCAAATAAAAAATAACTTCCACAGGTGTTCAACACCTAAAACTACTATGAAATTTTTAATCTTTTTAAGATACTCATAGAGTAATGGAGATTAAAGTTCAATTACTAAAGCTAAATTTATAAACCTATCACTTATTTGAATTAAGCAATACCGACATCAAACAAATTTGGGTTTAACCTTGTTTTTTTCTTGATAAAAATAACCATTAAAAGCTAAGCAACAACTTATTTTGATAATTAACCTTATAATTTTTCTGTGAAAAATTTGTGCAATTATCATCTTTTTGTTAATTAAACTGTCTAATTATTGTATTTAATTGCAAAAAATTGTAAAAAAGCCATTTACAAAAAATTATTGGAACATGTTTTTATTATTAACAATAATTTTAAATTTTAGTTATATTACTTTGAATATTTGTTAAAAAAATTACTGATAATTTGTAACATACATTTTGATATCATCAATACAAATAATGCATTTATACTGCTCATTATATTAATCAAATTACGAGAAGTTATGTCAAAATCAATGATAATATTGAAATCATTTCGTTAGATTTACATATCATTTTCGATTGTAGTCAATTTTTATTAAATTTGACACATTTTCAATTAGTTGATGATATAACTTGATAATCTAATTGTTACAACTAATTTAGATCTATGACAATGTATTGAACCACAAAGAAAAATAATAAATCACTCTTATAATAGCAAGCTATTAATAGATTCATCTATCATAGGTGATCATGACAAAAAAATAAATAGCTATAAGTGTTGTATAAATTATTTATAAAGAAAAAGAAAAAGAAAAATAGTGTTTAGTTTTTATTTATTAATTCGTAAGTTAATTTTACAAAAAAATATCACTCAATTATTTAACCAGTAAATTGCTTATATTTTTCAATATAATAAAATAAAATTAATTATAAAATAATTAGGATTATTACTTTAACTAAGTGTTTAAGTAGCAGTCAAATTAAATCAACTATTCGAATAAACTTTCAAAAAAACGTCTAACTTTACATAATATTTACTGAATTAAATATTGATAATTAGATACAACTAAAATGGTAGTTACTAAAGTGCTAAAGACTCATTGATTATTGCCAGCATTGAGCGCAAAGGTATATAATAGAAGATTAGCCATTGTTATAGAAAAATGTAGAGAACATCTAACATGACTCATATACAAGAAAAACTTCAACTGATTAAAAACAGTATTATCACTATTCCAGACTATCCTAAAAAAGGCATTTTATTTCGCGATATTACCAGTTTATTGGAAGATCCTATCGCGTTTAAGGCGTCTGTCGATCTATTAATTGATCATTATAAAGATAAAAAAATCGATAAAGTTGTGGGTACTGAAGCGCGAGGCTTTATCTTCGCAGCCCCCATTGCATTAGCTTTAGGTGTTGGTTTTGTGCCGGTTAGAAAACCAAATAAGCTACCGCGTCATGTATTTAAAGAAGAATATCAACTTGAATATGGTACCGATACGCTCGAAATTCATTCCGATGCGATCAAATCGGGAGAGCGCGTATTGATTATTGATGATCTGTTGGCTACGGGTGGCACAGTTGCAGCGACAGCAAAATTAATACAACGATGTGGTGGAATTGCGCAAGATGCCGCTTTTGTTATTAACTTACCTGATTTACAAGGCAAAACCAAATTAACTCAAGCTGGAATCAATTGTTTTACACTCATTGATTTTGAAGGAAAGTAATCCACCTTTATAGTAGGGCGAAACTTTCGCCCTATTGCACTTGTAGCGTCCCATCTTTTCATCAATGTTATCGTAGAAAATCAAAATAATTTTTTATCTATTGCACCTGCTCAAAAAAACACTTATCGATGCAACATTCTGGACTGGCTATCGATTCCAAAGGGATTATTATGCTATTGGAATAGATATCAAAAGCAATATCAATTGTTGAAAATAACCTTGTTATGCATAATAAATTAGTTAATACCCCCCCTACAGAACAAATACTCAATGAGATAGTTCAAAACATACCCTGTTACATTACAAACAATCAACCAATAAGACATCTATTTACCAATTGAGGGCAGTTGAATCAATTAACAAAGTGCCTGGCACTATCTTTTCTGAAAAAGTTGTTGATAAAAGTGTTGTCATCGAGCCACTTAAAGTCATCGTTTATGCGCCTTTTGGTGGTAGAGAATGTGAGCTATTTCATACCAAACACGCCATGAGTTTAACATCCAAATTAGGTATTAAATTACTGATTCATATTGGACAAGAAACAGTCGCACTGGAAGTGCAAATAGTTTAACACACTTATCAATACTGGCGACAAAATTAAAAAAGGCGATAACTTATTTAACACGATATCAATAGCTTAAAAAAGAAGAATATAATTAATTTGTTAACATCAATTGCGATAACCAACCGTAATAATTTTATGACAATTATAATACCCTTAGCCAACAATGATTAGCCATGATCGATTAATGATGCTATCAAAGCAAAGCTAAGCTAAGGATCACAAAACCAAGCACTCAAATAACAAAATTGTTACGTTTTATCATTAAAAAACCCGTCAAAGTCACAATCGTAAACTTCATTACTGACAAACAAATAAAATAATTGCATAAAAAATCACATTAATACTTGATTAAGCGCTTAATGTGAATTATTATTCAAAAATAAAGCATAATTATTAAAAAAGGAAATAAATAGAAAATGAAAAAATTTAGTCATATTATTGCCAGAACACCCGCTAAATCACTAATTAATGGGCTAACGTCAGCTAATTTAGGTAAACCCGATTATCAAAAAGCCTTAAATCAACATAATGATTACATTCGCGCTTTACAGCAATGCGATGTTGACATCACCATTCTTCCCGCTGATGAACGTTTTCCTGATTCTGTATTTGTTGAAGATGCCGTACTTTGTACGCCGCATTGTGCAATAATCACAAGACCGGGCGCTGAAAGTCGACGAGATGAAACAACTATCATTGCCGATACCATTGAACGTTTTTATCCAAATAAAGTCGAAGCCATTACAGCGCCGGGAACGGTTGAAGCTGGCGATATTATGATGGTTGGTGATCATTATTATATTGGTTTATCGGCGCGTACCAATCAAGCTGGTGCCGATCAAATGATTGCCATATTAAAAAAATATGGTATGACAGGATCGGTTGTCACTTTAGAAAAGGTTCTCCATTTAAAAACAGGCCTAGCCTATTTGGAAAATAATAATTTACTTGCAGCAGGCGAATTTATCACTAAGCCGGAATTTCAACACCTTAATATCATTGAGATCCCTGAACAAGAAAGTTATGCCGCTAACTGTATTTGGGTTAATGATCGCGTCATTATGCCAGCCGGTTATCCGATCACAAAAGCAAAAATCGAAGCATTAGGCTATCAAGTCATTGAAGTCGATACCTCTGAATATCGAAAGGTTGACGGTGGCGTCAGCTGTATGTCATTACGATTTTAATGTTGATGTATTAAATGACGCTATTTTTAACCCTTTAAAAAAGATAACAACATGAATACACCTACAAAAACAAAACTTGGTATTTTGCCACTAACCTTGTTAGTGGTAGGCAGTATTGTTGGCAGTGGTATTTTTAGTTTGCCGCAAAATATGGCCGAAGCATCGGGGGCTGGTTCGATTTTAATTGCTTGGGTAATAACCTTAATTGGCATGTTAATGCTAACACGAATCTTTCAATATTTGTCGATTCGATTTTACAAGATCAATGATGGATTATACGGTTATGTCCGTGAAGGTTTTGGTGATTATATCGGCTTTAATGCAGCATGGGGATATTGGATATCCGCCTGGATGTCTTGTGCCAGCTATTTAGTCATTTTATTCAGTGCATTAGGCTCGTTTGACTGTTTGCGTTTTTTTGGCAATGGTACCACATTGCCTGCTGTCATGGGTGGTTTGGTCTTTTTATGGATTGTCCATACTTTTATTTTAAAGGGAATTTATCGCGCATTTTTATTAAATTGTTTAGTCACATTGGCTAAAATTGTGCCCATTGGTTTGTTTATTATTTGCGTGATTCTTGCATTTAAAATCGATACCTTTAACACCAATTTTTGGGGAACACCACAATTAGGATCGGTCATCGATCAGGTCAAACATACCATGCTTTACACGGTATGGGTTTATTTAGGTATCGAAAGTGCGACGGTTTATGCGTCACGGGCAAAAACAATTTTAAGCATTAGCCGAGCAACCTTTTTCGGCTTTGCAATCACTAGCCTATTATTAGTATGTGTTTCGGTTTTATCGCTAGGAATCGTACCCCAACAAGAACTTGCCGAAATGAAAAATCCATCCATGGCTTGGGTGATCGAACGAGTGGTTGGCAGTTGGGGAGCGACATTTATAAATATTGGTTTAATTGTTTCGGTCAGTGGTGGGTTACTCTCTTGGTTATTACTTGCAGCCGAAATGCTATTTTTAACCGGACATGGTAACAGACACACTGTACCGAGTTATTTTGGTAAGATCAATAAAAACGGCACGCCTGTTAATGCATTGTGGCTAACTACCGCGCTAATTAGTGTTTTAATCATTCTTGCCCACTTCTATCAATCTGGCTATAACACCCTAATTCAACTCTCAACGTCAATGGTACTAATCCCCTACTTACTTTCGGCGCTATTTGTTTTTAAATTGGCGGTTAAACAACGAAAAACCGACTTAATTTTTATTGGTAGTATTGGTTCAATTTATGGATTTTGGTTGATTTATGCTGGAGGCATTGTTTACTTATTGCTCTCTATGATTTTATACAGTGTAGGTTTATTATTTTATCTCTATGCACGAAAACAACGATCACTCCCAGCTTTTAGTTTTTTACACGACAAAATCTATGCCTTAACTATTGTCATATTAGGGATGACTGCAATTCTATATTTTTATATGTAAAGCTATTAAACGAATTATCAAGCGTTATTTTCGAAACAGATAAAAATCGACCAATAAAGCTCGAAAATCATCGGAATAGCGCCCATCCTCATCTCGCATACAAAGATGCTGTTCCAAAACAGCATCACAAGGCTGAAAAGCAAAAGTCATTAATGACAAAGAAAAGGATTTGTTGGCAGAGTACTTAACTTTGAGTTCTTGCTGTAAATATAAATGATTAGACTTTGCTAATAACTTAAATTGATTGGATAAGTGATAAGGCAAAACCAAACAAAACCTACCCGTTATGCTTAATAACCGTTTTACAACATCAAGCAGCTGTTGATAGCTCAAACTTTCAGTATAGCGAGCCAGTTGCCTTTGGCGATCACGGCAATCAACGGCAGATTCAAAATAGGGAGGATTGGTAACAATCAGATCATAACAACCAGATGACTCTATTCTAAATTGATTTATATCTCCCTCAATGGCGTTAACCTTGCTAAAATCAGCAGAAAAGGCATTTTGCTGACACTGGTTTACAGCCTGTTTATCAATATCAATAGCATCAATCTGACAATCACGATTAATAAGGCGCGCGGCTAACATTAAAGCAATCACACCACAACCCGTGCCAATATCAAGTACCTGTTTAGGTGCATGTGTAATCGGTGCCCAGGCGCCTAATAAACAACTATCGGTTGTTACTTTCATTGGGCTTTTATCATGAGCGACAAAAAAATGTTTAAAGGTAAAACCACCTTTTTTGAGTGATAAATGATTATTTGGCATCAAGACTCTTTTTGAATAACGGTTTATTCGAAGCAATAGCATCAGCCCAACGCGTCGGTTCAGGCAAACGATAACCACGTAAACATAGATTAACCCATTTTAACGCACTATCTTGGCTAACACGATGACCAGATGAGATGAATAGTGGATTACAATTATTTTTACTTTGTAACACCCAACCAATTTGTTGTTGCTTATCAACTAATGGGGTAACTTGACCTGCTATTTTAGCGATCGGCGAAAATTGACCACATAGGCGTTTTTTTGCCACACCAATAGTTGGCATATCTAACAATAATCCTAAATGGCTGGCAATACCCAAACGCCTTGGATGCGCAACACCCTGACCATCGACCAACAAAAGATCCGGTTTATGCTTCACTTGCTGCCAAGCGCTAAGTAAAGCGGGATATTCACGAAACGATAAATAACCGGGAATATAAGGAAATTCAGTTTTTAAGCGTGCAATATGATACTCAACTACTTTAAAATCAGGATAAGTTAAAATGACAATAGCCGCTCGCGTGACATTACCATCATCTTCAAATCCAACATCGGTCCCCCCCACTAACTTTATTGCGGGATTAAAATCATCAACCATTTTTACCTGATTGGCTAAGCGTTGCTGGGATTGCTTTAATTGTGCTAAATTGATAGACATTTTTATTCTGCTGGGTATTATTATCGGCAATAAAGTGATTTTAACAGAATTAGTATGCCATATACATTAACAAATCCAGTTGAATTGACTGAAGAAATAAAAAAAAGCCGTTTTATCGTCAATGCTGCGCCCGTCATCACTGCCGATCAGGCAAGCCAATTTATTGAACAAGTTAGCGATATTAATGCTACACACAACTGCTGGGCATGGAAAATCGGTCAACACTACCGCTTTAATGACGATGGCGAACCCACCAGCACCGCAGGTCGCCCAATTCTATCAGCAATTGAAGGACAGGATTGTGATCAAGTCGTGGTAGTGGTTACGCGCTATTTTGGTGGCATAAAATTAGGTACAGGTGGATTAATTCGTGCTTACGGTGGCAGCGCCAGCCACTGCTTACAACAAGCCCAGTTGATCGAACTCATAACCCGTATTCCTCTGCAATTTCACTGCTACTATAACGAATGGCCGATTATTGAAAATCGCCTAAAAGAACTTGATGCCATTATCGAACATCAAGATTTTGACGCCGAAGGCGTAGAAGTTAGCTTAGCAATCACCCAAGATAAAATAACAACATTACAAAAAAATATCAGTGATATAACACGTGGTAGAGTGGTGATAGAGAAATAACATTCTGAAAATGTTATGTTACTATTTTTTATGATTTAGGACATTAATGGTTTGACGATGTTGAGGTTGATACTAAAATGCCCACTTTACTTCAACATCTAAGAAAGAATTGTTTCCATTTATTAAGAAATTCGTTTCTTTAATTCTTAATTTCTGGGGCGCTAATAATTGGCTGATTTTTCTTTTCAGTAAAAACGCCCGAATTGGGATATTTGTGCAAAATCCCCCGAAGCTACCTGTGTCATCTAGGATACTTACCTCTTCGAACCATCATCTGTTCAAATTTTTTCCATAAAAATTTGCGCCACAAAATGCTAGAAAGGGGGCTGCAACGTCCCTTGTTCTTCGCGTTGTGTAGTTTGCTGATTTGTTGCTAACAAAGTCGTGTTGCCAACCATCCCTATTTGGCATACACCGCGCGCGGTTGTCGGCACTTTATCATTGCGTAAATATTAACTTTAATAAACCCAACGGATTATTTATCCATTTTTATTTTTGTATTGGTGAGTGAAAATTTTAGATCTTTTAATAAGATTCTGTCATTTTAGGAACGCTATACAACAACGCACGCCTGTCATTGAATTTTTGAGTAAGCTTTTAGTCTGTTTAACTACCTACACGGCAGTGAACAATTTCATTAGTAATTCTCCACTCTTTCACCATTTCTAAACTACCTACACGGCAGTGAACTGAAAGATGTTTGTTTTTTTGCATTATCCACATTTCTAAACTACCTACACGGCAGTGAACAGCGTGAGAATTGATTTTAAATTAATAGGATATTTCTAAACTACCTACACGGCAGTGAACATTAACCATATATTAACTCCAATTTTTTTTCATTTCTAAACTACCTACACGGCAGTGAACGTATTTTAATAATGATTTTCTAACTTGTGAGTTTCTAAACTACCTACACGGCAGTGAACTAGCGTGTCGATTACTATAAAGTTTGTTTGGGCAAAGGTAAATAGTGTTTTGGGTGGTTCAAACCCTTTTTTTTGATGAATTTGTAATTTATTGATTTTATTTGATTTAAAACAAGGTCAAAAAAAAGGGTTAAAAACTCGCATAAATTTGGATTAGGTAGAATTTCGGACGTAAATAGTTTAATGTTTTTTCATAACGATAATTACGTCCAAAAGCTAGACTAACCCAAAATCCCCCATGTCTACCTAAACTCAACCAGATCACCAATTTGTTGGCTAAGGATTATCATCAATTCGAGTATTTGTCGATCGCCATGAATGAACATATAAAAGGTATCTAAGCGCGGGTAGAATTTTTTCATTTCTTTGCCTTTTGGTGTTTCGGCTGGGCAAAAGTTGAAAGAGAGTACTTCATGCGTTACCATAATACACATAAAGTCATCCCAGTAGAAAACCCCTTCCATGTCCATTGCTTTATAATAGAAGCCTTCTTCATAAAAAGCACAGTATGACTCACATGGCCATTGTGCATTTTTGTAAAGTTTTTTTAATCGTCTTATTTCGGTAAAGACCGCAATATAATGACTAATTAAAGAGAACACCATACCAATTCCAAAGAGCATAATAATAAATGCCACACTAGTCATCATTTTCATTGGCAGACCAAATGTTGCCGTAATTAAAACAACGAGGATAAAAGTAACGATCGATCCACCTAAACATAAAAACCTTTTTTTAGGGAGAAACATGTGGTGAATCATTTTAGCAATTTTGGGGAGGATTTCATCGCGTGATTGTAATTTAAAATGGCGATCAAATAAAAATGTTGCCTGTTCAGGATCAAAAGCAATATAGGGTTCTTTTACCTGTTTTTTCATTATTTTTTCCTTATTACTATTTTATTTAGATTTTAATTGTCTTTTTTGTAAAAAATCAAAATATTTTCCATAAAATAATATTATTTTGCGAAAATGGCTATTGAATTTTTTGACTGGTTGTTCTGTTGACTAAAAAATATAAACAATTTAATCATTATATAACGATTATTTACTGCGAAACTCTTTGTTATAAGCAATCATCTTGAAAAGTATTTTTGTTCATTTTTTCAGTATAGATTAGTACAATTCACTAGTTGCTTGATATAGATAATCTCATTACAATGATGTGAAAATAGTTTTTAATAATTGAAAATATGATCACCTACCGCGATGCCACTTTAGCTGATTTACCTTTTATCGTTGATGTCTACAATTCAACCATTGCTAGCCGCATGGTGACAGCTGATACAGAAACTGTTTCAGTACAAAGCAAAGTGGCATGGTTTGAACAACATAATCCTCAAAACCGTCCGCTTTGGTTAATTCAATACCATAATCAACCATGCGGTTGGGTTAGTTTGTCATCCTTTTATGGACGACCCGCCTATAATAAAACAGTCGAAATTAGCCTTTATATCCATCAAAATTTTCGTGGTCAACAAATTGGGCAAAAAGCCGTCGAGCACATTGAGGAATTTGCTCAAAAAGTAGGAATAACCGCTATTATGAGTTATATATTTGGTCATAATATTCCAAGCTTAGCGTTGTTTAAAAAAATGCAGTATCAACAATGGGGGCTATTTCCTAATATTGCAGAGCTTGATGGGATCAAACGTGACTTAATTATACTTGGTAAGCGATTGTCCTGATTTTCATCACTGCTTATTATTCCCTACTGTTATAAAGGATCTTTTTTAAATGCGCATAGTCAATGTATTAAAAATACTTACATCACAAGCTAAAATCACAAATGTTTTAATAATGTTAAATGTGGGTTATTTTGTGGTATCACGATTATTAGGTTTCACTACATTAACCTATATGACTGATGAACAATTCCTTATTCTTTGGGGAGCAGATAATGCGGAATTAACCTTATTTTACCATGAATATTGGCGCTTATTTACCAGTATGTTTGTGCATGCTGATTTGACACATTTAGTAATGAACATACTTGCCTTATGGAGCGTAGGCCCTATTTTAGAAAAACGCATACCAGCTTTTGTGTATATTGGCATCTACTTGTTTTCCGGTTTGTTTGGTAACTTAATCAGTGACTTTTTTTTACTTTATCAACATGTAGTTAGCTGCGGTGCGTCGGGCGCCATTATTGGTGTTATTACCTCACTATTAGCTTATAGTTTAGTATTTAAAACTAATTTCGAAGAGATGCCAATCAAAGCTATCTTAATTAGTTTAGTCTTAACCGCAGGACTGGGATTGTTACCGTCTATTAATAATATTGCCCATGTAGCGGGCGCGATTAGCGGATTTATCATAAGCTTTGCTTTCTTTACTTGTCTTAAATTGGCCCATTATCCAAGTAAATTAGGCATGATACTGCTTTTAACTTTACTTGTAATTGTAGCGGCTATATTCGTTTTATTGGTCTATGAATTAACCCCATATGAAGAGTTATTTTACAAATATCTGGAGCTATATCATAAAAATGACTGAAAAAAAGCGCGAATGATTCATTTCATACCGCGCTTTTGTAATGAAAGTAAATCGCTAAAAACTATTTAAAATACGAGCAGGATCAACTTTACAAGCTCGCTTAGCTGGATAATAACTCGCAACTAAGCTTAATAACATAGCTGTAACAAATACTATTGCGACATCGGTAAAATGAATTTCTGAGGGTAAAAAATCGACAAAATAGATATGGCTATTTAAAATTTTATGTCCCATCAGTGATTCGACTACTTTCATAATATTTGATAATTGCCATGCAACTACAACACCTAATATTACGCCCATTAAACTCCCAATCAATCCAGAAATAATGCCATACCAAATAAAAATATGTTTGATCAGACCATTGGTTGCACCAAGCGTTTTAAGTATAGCAATATCACGTTGTTTATCTTTCACAGCAATAACAAGTGTAGATACAATATTAAAACAAGCAACGCCAATAACCACAATCATCGCCAAATACATGATTTGTCTTATCATCTGAATATCTCGGTACATAAAGCCATAAGCGTTTTCCCAACTATTAAAAGACAAATTCATATCCAAACCCAATGCAGCTTGAGCAATAATACGGCTTGCATCGAATACTTTATCGACATTAATCATAACCCCCGTGACACTGTCACCCATGTCTAGCAACTTTTGTGCATCAGCTAGAGGCACTAAAGCCACATTGTTACTTAAGCTACCACTCAAATCTAAAATACCAACAACGTGTAAACGTACGCGCTTTGGTTGTTTAAGTTGAGTTGAGCCATTGGTTGATACTGGAAGCAATAACGAAACCCAGCTGCCCTCTTTAATTGATAATGTTTTGGCTAATCCTGCACCAATAATCACCTGTTGACTATCAGATTTAAATTCTTGCCATTTGTTATTCAATACAAATTTAGGCAGCGCACTTGTTTGGCTTTCTTGTTCAGGATCGATACCTTGCACTTCAACCGCCCCAAGTTTGCTACCATTTTCAATCAAACCAGTAAAATTGACAAAAGGCACTGCTGAAACAATATTCTTATTTTCTTTTAACTCCTTTTGCACCTGACGCCATTGTTCTAAATTGCCATATTGTGGATATAATTGTCCATGCGGAACAACCGATAAAACACGATTATGTAATTCGCGTTCAAAGCCATTCATCGCACTTAAACCAATTATTAAAGCAGCAATGCCAATAGCAATACTCAGGGTTGAGATAATCGAAATTAAAGATAACATGCCACTTTTACGACGACCTTTTCGAAATTTAATAGCCGTCAATAATGATAAATTCATAGTTAATTTTCCAGTAACGGTTTGTCTGACTCACAATTACTCAACAATTGCCCATCGCTCATAGTTAACTGTTTATCTAATTTTTTTGCCAAACTTAAATCATGCGTGACAACTAAAAAAGCGGTGCCATGTTCACGATTTAAACGAATTAACAAATCAAAAATAGTATCGGCAGTTGATTTATCCAGATTTCCTGTTGGTTCATCAGCCATCACTAATGCAGGATTATTGATTAATGCGCGACCAATAGCGACTCGTTGGCGTTCCCCACCCGAAAGTTCAGCCGGTCGATGGTTTGCTCGTTTCACTAAGTTAACCGATTCTAACATTGCCATTGCCCGTTTTTTAGCTTCGTTAGCCGAAACACCGCCAATTAATAACGGCATCGCCACATTTTCAAGTGCAGTAAAATCCGGTAAAAGGTGATGAAACTGATAAACAAAACCAATTTCTTGGTTACGTAAATGCGCTTTTTGCACTTCAGACAATTGATTAAGCTGTTGTGATTTAAAAAAGATTTCGCCAGATGTTGGCTTATCTAAGCCACCAAGTAAATGTAAAAGTGTACTTTTCCCCGATCCTGAGCTACCAATAATAGCTAACATATCGCCACGATAGATATCAAATGATACATTTTTTAACACTTCGGTCACCATTTTGCCTTCTTTATAGGTTTTATAAAGATTTTTAGCGCAAAGTAGTCTTTCTGAATTATTCATAACGTAAAGCCTCGGCAGGTTGAATATTGGCTGCACGATAAGCAGGATAGATAGTTGAAATTAGCGATAACATAAGCAATCCAATAATAATAAATATAATTTGTGATGGTTCAACCAACGAAGGTAACTCAATACCTGCAAATGATAATCCCAAAACTTGCATAAGTTCATTTAAATTCAAAGCAAGAATTAGACCAATAATACTGCCTAATAAAGTCCCCATCACGCCCGAACTGGCACCTTGAATAATAAAAATCAGCATAATTTTAAATCGTGATAATCCTTGAGTTTTCAGGATTGCAACTTCACCTTGTTTTTCCATCACTAATAAACTTAACGAAGTGATGAT
Source organism: Gilliamella sp. B2824 (assembly GCF_026536245.1). NCBI lineage: Bacteria > Pseudomonadati > Pseudomonadota > Gammaproteobacteria > Orbales > Orbaceae > Gilliamella > Gilliamella sp. B2824. Next base: position 126,178 of record NZ_JAFNON010000005.1, read on the forward strand.
ATTAAATGCAGCGACAATAACAATTAAGCTTATCAATAATCCCATCACATTCTTTTCCATTTTTATAGCCTGAAATAACTCCCCGCGTTTGGCACGCCAATCATTAAATATCAAACCATCGGGTAAAGGCGTATTTGTTACCGCTGCGATATTTAGAGGGTTATCTAAAAATAGACGCCAGCTTGTAATCATATTAGCGGGATAACGTAACAGATTTCTTGCATCGGATTGGTTAATATAAATTAGCGCTTGATTGATATCATGATTGACCGAAAATAACCCAACAATATTGAATAAACGCTGAGAAGGGATGCGCCCTACTGGGGTAATTTGGCTGGCATCGGTGACCATTAAACGAATTTTATCACCGACTGTCACCCCTAATTGATTTGCTAATGTTTGCCCTAAAATTACGTTATATTGCCCAGCTTGTAGATCAGCTATCGAGCCACTATAAATATAATCATTGATAGGATCTTCATCTTCCGCTGTAATGCCCATTAATGTGCTTACGGTAATACTTTGTTCACTTTGTAATATTACATCGCCAGTCACTAATGGTGTGATTCGATTGACGCCCTTAATGCTATTAAAAAGCGTACTTGGTGTGAGATTAGGATCGATTCGACCTTGCGTTGAAGTAATTTGTGCTTGAGGAAAAAATTTCAAAATACTATTTTGCATTTGATTTTCAAGCCCATTCATTACCGACAACACGACAATTAAGCCAATCGAACCTAGCATAATCCCTATCATCGATAACCACGAGACAAAACGACCAAAGCCATCTGTTTTTTGACCATAAACATAGCGTAAGCCAATATAAAAAACTAATGGGCGAAATATTTTTGACATAAACGTTTATATTACCTAAAACTTTTAATAAAGTTTACTCGTTAAGTAGAATTTGCTTATCATACAGGATTAAACAGTTATAGAAAACAACCACGTAATTACGCTATAATCCTTCGATAACTTTTTTTGATATCAAAAAAAATTCCTATGCCTAAAACAATCAATCTATCAACACTTATTCCACAAAAACCTGGGGACATAAAACACTGTGGTCAACTAGTTGGCTCAGCTTTATCACTATTTTGTGCGCAAGCAATTCAAGCTCATAACGGATTAGTGGTGATTATTACCGATGATATGCAGCAAACCTCACGCATACACGAAGAACTAAAACAATTTTCGCCCTTTCCGTCTATTTTTTTCCCAGATTGGGAAACCTTACCTTATGACAGTTTTTCCCCACATCAAGACATTGTATCGGCACGCTTATCTTGCTTATATCACCTTGGTCATTTAACCAAAGGTGCCCTGATCTTACCGATTAATACATTAATGCAAAAAGTCTGCCCACAAAGCTTTTTAGGTGGGCATGTATTCATGATGAAAAAAGGTCTGCAGATAAGCCGTGAACACCTACGTTTACAATTAGAAAATGCGGGTTATCGCTCAGTAAGTCAAGTAATGGAACATGGTGAATATGCCACACGCGGCGCATTATTTGATATTTTTCCAATGGGCAGTGATAAACCTTATCGTATTGATTTTTTTGATGATGAGATTGATAGCATTCGAACTTTTGATGTTGAAAGCCAACGCACTTTTGAAGAAATTGAGCAAATTCAACTGCTACCTGCACATGAATTTCCATTTGATAAAGCAGCTATTGAGCTATTTCGTAGTCAATGGCGTGAACAATTTGCAGTAAGACTTGAGCCAGAAAGCATTTATCAGCAAGTCAGTAAAAACATCCTACCAACAGGTATTGAATATTGGCAAGCGTTATTTTTTAATGAGCCGTTGGTGCCGCTGTTTTCATATTTTTTAGATAATACTTTGATTATTAATACGGCAAATATTGAACAGTTTGCCAATAAATATTGGCAAGACATTAATCAGCGATACGAAAGTCGCCAAGTTGATCCAATGCGTCCACTATTATCACCCTCGGTTATTTGGTCTAAAACCGATGAAATATTTGCGCAATTTAAACATTATCCGCGACTTATTGTAGCAAACGAAGCCGTTAATCAATCAACTAAAAATATTAACTTACCTTTTAGTGCATTGCCTGATGTTGCAATACAAATTCAACATAAAGATCCTTATTTTCATTTTGAACAATTTAATAAAGAGTTTGCGGGTAAAATTATATTTTCGGTCGAATCAGAAGGACGTAAAGAAGCGCTTCAAGAAATACTTGGTCGTCTACGTATTTATCCCACAACAATTACCCAATTAGATCAACTAGACAATATAAATGATCGCTTTTGTGTCATCGTTGGCGCAAGTGAACAAGGGTTTATAGATTTACAGCACAATTTTGCGTTTATTACTGAAAACGAATTGCTAGGACGACGAATTATCCGCCGTAAAAAAGAGTCGAAACAATCAATCAATACTGATTCTTTAATTCGTAGTTTAGCTGAATTAACACCGGGTAAACCTGTGGTACATTTAGAACATGGGGTTGGACGATATGCAGGATTAACCACACTTGAAACCGGTGGTATTACAGCAGAATATCTAATTTTACTCTATGCTAACGAGACTAAACTTTATGTACCTGTTTCGTCGCTGAATCTAATTAGTCGTTATTCAGGCGGCGATGAAGAAAACGCGCCCTTAAATAAACTAGGTACCGATGCGTGGAGTAAAGCACGGCAAAAAGCGGCTGAAAAAGTCCGCGATGTGGCAGCTGAATTACTCGATATCTATGCTGAGCGTGAAAGCAAACCTGGTTTTGAATTTAAACAAGATCGTGAACAATATAAACTCTTTTGTGAAGCTTTTCCTTATCAAGAAACGGAAGATCAACAAAATGCCATTGGTGCTGTTATTGGTGATATGTGCTCCCCTTATGCTATGGACAGATTAGTATGTGGGGATGTAGGATTTGGCAAAACCGAAGTTGCCATTCGAGCTGCTTTTTTAGCGGTAATCAATCATAAACAAGCCGCTGTTTTAGTGCCAACAACGCTATTAGCACAGCAACACTACGAAAATTTTTGCGATCGTTTTGCCAATTGGCCAATACGTATTGAAAGTTTATCCCGCTTTAAAACAGCAAAACAGCAACAAGCGGTAATTCAAGCACTGGCTGAAGGCAAAGTAGATATTGTCATCGGCACACATAAATTACTGCAAGAAGACGTGAAATGGAAAGATTTAGGCTTACTTATTGTTGATGAAGAACATCGGTTTGGGGTTCGACAAAAAGAGCGGATCAAGGCTATGCGAGCCAATATTGATATTTTAACATTGACCGCAACGCCAATTCCTAGAACGCTTAACATGGCAATGAGTGGTATGCGCGATCTCTCGATTATTGCAACGCCACCAGCTCGCCGTTTAGCTGTAAAAACCTTTGTCCGGGAATACGACGATTTAGTTATTCGTGAAGCCATTTTACGAGAAATTTTACGTGGTGGTCAGATCTACTATTTACATAATGATGTATCAGATATCGAAGCTGTTGCTGAAAAACTAGCCGAACTGGTACCGGAAGCCCGAATTGCAATTGGTCATGGACAGATGCATGAACGCGATCTTGAAAGAATAATGAATGATTTTCATCATCAACGATTTAATCTTCTAGTCTGCACAACTATTGTCGAAACAGGTATTGATATTCCTAACGCCAATACCATTATCATTGAACGTGCAGATAAATTTGGTCTGGCACAATTACACCAACTGCGCGGACGCGTTGGGCGTTCTTACCATCAAGCTTACGCTTATCTGTTAACGCCGCATCCTAAATTACTCAGTAAAGATGCTAAAAAACGGCTTGACGCTATCGCCACATTAGAAGATCTAGGTGCAGGTTTTGCCCTCGCAACGCACGATCTTGAGATTCGTGGTGCCGGTGAATTGCTCGGCAGTGATCAAAGTGGGCAAATTGAGACCATTGGCTTTAATTTGTATATCGAATTGCTTGAAGATGCCGTTAAATCATTAAAAGAAGGTAAAGAACCAACACTTGAATCTTTACTGAATAATCAACAAACCGAGATAGAATTACGCTTACCAACATTAATTCCTGATGATTTTATTCCCGATGTTAACACACGTCTATCCCTGTATAAACGTATCGCAAGTGTCGATGATTTAGATGAGTTAACCGATATTCAAGTGGAAATGCGCGATCGCTTTGGTCAATTACCCGATGCTGTTTTGTTTTTATTAGACATTACTAAAATTCGTCATCATGCAAGCCAACTTGGCATTACTAAAATTGAATTGGGTGAAAAAGGCGGTTTCATCGAGTTTGGCGCTAACAATAAAATTTCGGTCGATTATTTAATAGAAATGATTCAAAAAGCGCCAAAAAATTATCGCCTAGAAGGCACAAATCGATTAAAATTGTTGAAATCAGAATTACAACGTCTTGAACGTATTGAATATATTAAAAATTTATTGGTTGATTTTGCTAAACATCAAGCTTAACAACATAATTCATAATTAATTTAAAAGAGAAATATAATGAAAAAAAGCACACTGGCAGTTGGTATTATTGCAATATTAGGAATTGGATACGTTGGCACAGCATGGTATACAGGTAATATCATTGAAACTAACATCGATAGTAAGTTAGAGCAAATAACAGAAATTGCCAATAAATATCAAGATGACTTTACCGTAAAATTTGCTTACAGCAATTATGAAAAGCATATTTTTTCAACAAAAATGCATTTAACCATTACCCTATCGCCTATCGATTCCCCTAATGATAGCATCAATTTATTTAACGATGATATTACTATCCACCATGGTCCTTTCCCAATTGCCGCCCTAAGCAAAGGTTGTTTAACACCACAGATGGCTTGGATAGATTATACCATGACCGAACAGGCTTACCCTGAGCTTTGGAAACTTGCTGGTAACAAGCCACTGATTACAGGGCATGCAGGTGTAAGTTATGGTCAATATTTGACTGTTGCATTGGCAAATAAAGCCATTACCATGACAAATGCCCAATGGGATGGGCTTGACGGTAAACTCGATCTTTCTGAAGGAAACTATACATTTGAAAGTAATAGTGATGCATCAAGCATTAAAAGTACGGCCAATTTAGACAAATTTGTTTATCAATTAAATGATAAAAGTTCAATTTCATTAAATAAATTAAAATTATCAGCACAACCAAATAGTGAAAAAGGCAAGATAAATTACGAGATTAGCTTTGATAATTTTAAAACTATTATGGATGATTTTGATATACAGGGCAATGTTGAAGTCAGTAATGTCAATAGCAAAGGTGTCATTGATTCGAATGATGTTAATATGGATATCGAAACAACGTTTGATAAATTTACCTTTATACCAACAGGCAAATATTCAAATATAATGTCACAAGTTGAACTGCAAAAATTTGATTTCAAGCAAAAATCTGTAGTTAACTCAACCAATACTGTCGATGGTTCAACAAAATCAACAATTGGTTCTATCATTTTAGGTCAACAAAACTTAGGCTCAACCCTTTTAGATCTGGATTTTAAAGGTGTTGATAAAAGATTCATTTTTTCAAATATAAATGAATCTTATAGTTACAACAGTGACGCTTCTAGCAATCCAGTTAATACTAAAGTAACGTTAAATAAGTTTAATTTTCACAATGCTAGTGGCGATATTAATATGACCGCAAATATTGATATTTCTGGTGTTGACAGTGATGATTTAACCATCAGTGATATTGATAATATTAATGCTTTGCAATTTAGCCTACATGCACCATTTGATGTTATGGCGCGTTTTGCTGCACAAATGGATAACCCGAAAAGCAACGAAGTCACCGCAGATCAACTATCTAAAGCTAATCAAACAGTTCAAATCATGGCAAAAATGTTCTTAAGTGGTTCTGATGCATTCGTATTTAATAACGGCAACACTAAAGGTGTATTCTCTGACATAGATTTTTCTAAAGATAAAGATGAGGTTTTAGTGAATGGTAAAACAATTGCTAAAGATGAATTTTTAAATAATCTATAATTACCTATTACATAAAATCTGATAACAGATGAGCTATTGCGCCGGTCAATTCTGGCGCAATGTTTTTTTAAATCATTGAGCAAAAACAGGTTATGAACACAAACTCCCCATCTCACAACGAAAATCAATTTAAACGTACCATGAAAACTCGGCATTTAATAATGCTATCGCTAGGGGGCGTGATTGGTACAGGGTTATTTTTTAATACAGGTTATATTATCGCAACGGCCGGCGCAGTTGGCGCAATCATCGCTTATTTAATTGGCGCATTGGTGGTTTATTTAGTCATGCTATGTCTTGGCGAACTGGCTGTTGCCATGCCCGAAACGGGCGCATTTCATACTTATGCGTCGCGATTTATCAGTCCAGGAACAGGCTACACTGTTGCTTGGCTTTATTGGTTAACTTGGACTGTAGCACTAGGTTCAAGCTTTACTGCTGCTGGTCTATGTATGCAGTATTGGTTTCCTACTGTTTCGGTTTGGATTTGGTGTCTAATTTTCTGTGTCGTGATTTTTGCTCTAAATATTATTACCGCTCAATTTTTTGCGGAAAGTGAATTTTGGTTTTCAATCATTAAAGTGGTCACCATTATCATCTTTATTATTGCTGGCTCAGCTGCAATATTTGGCTTTATTCCAATGAAAAACGACATGCCAGCACCTTTTTTACATAATATAACTGACAATGGTTGGTTTCCAAATGGCATTATTCCGATTATTATGACGATGGTTTCAGTTAATTTTGCTTTTTCTGGGACCGAATTAATAGGCATTGCTGCTGGCGAAACACATAATCCTGAAAAGAGCATACCGCTAGCAATTAAAACCACAATTTTAAGATTGATTATCTTTTTTGTTGGCACTATTTTTGTGTTAGCCGCGTTATTACCGATGGATCAAGCTGGCGTAATTAAAAGTCCATTTGTTATGGTATTTGAAAATATTGGTTTACCTTATGCAGCTGACCTATTTAATTTTGTTATCTTAACTGCAATTTTGTCAGCAGCAAACTCTGGGCTATATGCATCAGGACGTATGCTTTGGTCACTTTCAAATCAAGGTACACTACCAAAATGCTTTAGCAAATTAACCCAAAAAGGCATTCCAACTATTGCTATCGCAGTCAGTATGCTAGGTGGGTTATTAGCACTATTTTCAAGTGTTATTGCGCCCGACACGGTATTTGTTGCACTAACTGCTATTTCGGGTTTTGCCGTAGTTGCAGTGTGGTTAAGCATTTGTGCTTCACACTACTTTTTTAGAAAACAACTTTCAGTCGCTGAGCTAAAAACACTAAAATATAAAGCCCCATTGTACCCAATTGTACCTATATTAGGTTTTATATTATGCTTAATTGCCTGTGTGGGTCTTGCGTTCGATCCAGAGCAGCGTATTGCATTATATTGTGGTATTCCTTTTGTTATTGTTTGTTTTATTGCACATCATTTTACCGAAAAATACCAAAAAAAGAGTCATGCCAATGAATAGTTGTAATCCAATAGCTGCTTTGTTAAAGCAGAAAAAATACATTGTTATTGATGGTGCGCTTGCCAGCGAATTACAACGCCGTGGATGTGATTTAAATGATAGTTTGTGGTCTGCTAAAGTGCTTATTGAGCAACCCGAATTAATTAGTCAAGTCCATTATGAATATTTTAAAGCAGGCGCTGATTGTGCTATCACGGCAAGTTATCAAGCTACTCCGCTCGGGTTTGCCAAAAAAGGGATTGATTTAAAACAGTCCATAGCCTTAATCAAAACAAGTGTTAAACTTGCTAAGCAAGCCAAACAACGTTATTTAAATGAGCTAGCTGATAACAAGCCACTCCTGATTGCAGGATCAGTTGGCCCTTATGGTGCTTATTTGGCCGATGGTTCAGAATATACGGGCGATTATCAACTAACTGAACAGCAATTTATTCAATTCCATTTGGATCGAATTAAAGCGTTAATTGAGGCAAAAGTCGATATTCTTGCTTGTGAAACGTTACCCTCTTTTCCCGAAATTCAAGCGTTAACCAAGCTTATTGCACAATTCCCAACGATAACTTGTTGGTTTTCTTTAACGTTAAAAGATGAAAATCATTTAAGTGATGGTACCCCAATATCAAAGGTGATTAACTATCTAAACAACGTTGATCAGATTGTAAGTGTTGGCATTAATTGCATTGCGTTAGAAAAAGTCACGCCAGCATTAGCGGTAATGAGTAAGCTGACAACTAAGCCTATTATTGTTTATCCTAATTCTGGTGAGCAATACGATCCTACCACCAAGCAATGGCATAAAAACCATCAACATTGCTGTACCTTTGCAAATCAAATTGATATATGGACAAAACTCGGGGCGAAATTAATCGGTGGGTGTTGCCAAACCACACCAAAGGATATTGTAGAAATAACAGCGTTATTAAATCGTCAATAAACCATTGAGCTTATAAACCTATTGCTCAATGTTATAGTTGAATATTGTAACGTTTATCGCCCATCAATTGGGATTTGATGGGTTTATATCAACACTAAATTGGCTTAGTTTTGAGTTCTTGCCGCTAGAACTCGTTCAACGGTATCGACAATTGCTTGTGTTTGCGAATCTATTTCAATATTGACATGATCACCTATTTTTTTGCTATCTAACGTGGTGATTGCTAATGTTTCAGGAATAAGATGTAAATCAAAACAATTTTGCTGTATATCACCAACAGTTAAGCTGGCACCATCAACACCAATAAATCCTTTATAGAGTACATATTTCATAAATTGGGCTGGCATAGCTAAAGTCATTTGACAATTAGTTGCTGTTTTTTGAATATTGGTAATGGTTGCCACGCAAGAAATATGTCCGGACATAACATGCCCTCCTATTTCATCACCATATTTTGCACTACGCTCAATATTCACGTAATCATTAATTTTTTTAGCGCCCAATGTAGTAAGTGCTAAGGTTTCTTGCATAATGTCAAACGACACCCAATCTTGTTCAAAACCGGTCACAGTTAAGCAACAACCATCATTGGCAATAGACGCGCCAATTTTCAAATTGTGATTTAGCTCATCAGGCAATTTGACCTTATAAGTGCGCAGTTTATCGTGATCGATAATATCAATAATTTGCCCCACACCTTGCACAATTCCTGTAAACATAATGTATCCTTAATAAAAAACGGTTATTCGATATTATTTTAACTTATTTAGGACAAAATTAGCTAGAATTAGCATAGTTAACTTAATTTGAAAGCCAAATAGAATAATATGTTTAAACAGTTTGCCACCAATCCATGAGCCATTTATGTTACAAAAATAAAATTAACTGCACATTTTTAACTGAAAATAGTCATGAATTCACTAAATAGAATGGCTTATTTGTAGGCAGCTATTTGCCTTGATTGTCATTGAATTAGTGATCCTAATCATTGAAATAAAGTCTTATACAATTTAATTGCTTAGCTAATAATAAGATTATAACCCAAGGTATACATTTTGTTATGATCTCGGTTATAGTTAACCACATTTGTCAACAAAACAGATAAAATATCATTAAATAAAACTATCGAATTTGTAAGGATCTTTATATGTTAAAACTTATTTTAGCTATTTCGGTTGGTTCCGTGGCTGGAGGATTATTAAGATGGTTTTTATCATTAAAATTAAATGTGATTGCCTTTGCCATTCCTATTGGTACTTTACTGTCTAATCTGATTGCGGGTTACGTTATCGGTTTTGCTATTGCATTTTTTACACATAGTCATCTTTCAGCAGAATGGCGACTGCTGGTTATTACTGGCTTTTGTGGGGGGTTATCTACCTTTTCAACATTTTCAGCCGAAATAGTTAACTTTATACAAGAAGGCAAAATAACATGGGCACTAACAACCATTGCTGTTCACGTTATTGGTTCAATATTAATGACTTTTTTAGGTATTTTATCTTATCAATATTTTCGCTCTTGATTTTATATAAACAGATTTACCTTAAAAGAATCATCAAACAGAGTTTACAACCGCAAAATACTGTATTAATATACACTGTATATAAATACAGTTTAGAGGTTATTATGTTTATTGAACATTCAACTCCACAACTTATTGCGGTTGATTTTGAATCACCTTTTCAACAATTATTACAACAACAGCAATCTTTATTAAAATCATTAAATAAAGCCAAAAAATGGCAATTATGGCTTTCAGATAGACCAATGCTAAAACGTTCATGGTTTAATACAGCTGGGCTTGATAAACAAAAAGTGATTCAATTGGCTAATTTGAAAAATGAAAATTTAATTGCAACTATTGAAAAAGCCCTGCAAAGCGAAACTTGTAGCTATATTGCTGCTTGTATTCATAATTTGAATGAACAGGATAAACAACGCTTGCAAAAGGCGGTATCAAATAGTGATACATGCTTATTATTAGTTAATGATGAACAATATCAACAGCAGACACAATATCATTAATCATTTTGAGTATTACACAGCAAAACCTTATTTAGTCATTAAATGACTAAGTTTACTATTCGCTGTTTAATGACAAGCTTGAAGAAAATTCATAGTTAACTGCTAATATTCATTTTATGCAAACAAAGTTAAATCAATAAATATAGCGTTATCATCATACAAAGGTGAGTTTAAACAACTAAAAAGATCTTTTTTTTGGGATCTTTTTAGTTGCTTGGGCATTTAATCGTACATAAAATTAATATTGACTCTATTTTTATCTAAATCAATCATCAATTCACATCCTGTCCATATTGTCTTACCGTTAGTTAAATTATTATCGATGTGAAATTGCCTTAATTTGATTAGATAACTTAATATTCCTAAATTCACATATCTTGGAGTCGTAAACCAATTTCTTTCATTAAGATCGTTGATATAATCATATTCATAATGGCAACGCTGATCATTTGATAAAAATTTAGCTTTCATAATCACTTTTTTCGCTTCTATTGGCGCGACATTAAGTAAAATTTGGCTTATACCATTATAGATACTACTATCCTCTCTCATTGCTTATCTCCTAGGATATTTCAAAAAAAATTGACAACTAACATTTTGAGTTCACGTTGAACATAAAATTAATAGGGATAATCTACAACTGATATTAAAGTACTATTTAAAATGTATCGCTTTAAATACTAAGCAAAAATCAACGGTTTTGATAAGCTTAATATTTGTCTTATTTGATCAATAAATAATGTTATTACGAATTACTAAGTTTAAAAGCAAATCTGATTTGATAAAGTGAAAGTCTAACTAGCATAATGAATGCTTAACATAATTAGATTCATCACTAGGTATATATAGTTAAAATATTGCTGGGCATTCTACGATAAAAGTGCTAAAAACCAAAACTATTAATCAATACTTGTCAGCTATTTAGTACTGTTTATTAAATGTAATGGATAATGACATGCATGACACTTATCGTGCAATCTACCTATAAAACATTTAAAATCAAATGTTAACCATTTTTTTAACCATTACTCTTTACAAGAGTTTTCCACCATAAAAACCATTTAATTTACATTATAAAAGCCTTAATTAACAAAATAACAGGTGCAGATAGGCAAACCTGAGTATGCCAGAGATGATTCAACATAAAATATAAATGACTATTAAATCGCTACAGCAAAAATCTAGCTAGTATTCAATAAATTGAATAACAAAAAATCGTTCCGTTGTTGATAATACTAAATTCCAAAAATATACTTTACTAATTTAATATGTACACTTATAATAATAACACTTATTAAAATCATGGAAGAACACTATGAATACTATTACAACCTCGTTTTTACTCCCTACTACGGCTAAACCTGAACACGTATGGCAATATTATGTTGATTTATCTTTAAGAAAATTGTGGGAAACCGATCTTGAGGATTTTAAATTATTCGGTGAGATGAAAACGGGTGCAGAAGGTATATTTAAATTACAAAATACACCAGAAATGCCCGTTACTTTATCAAAGGTTATCGTTAATCAAGAATTTACTGAACAATTTATGATGCCAGAGATGGGCGTTTTCTATTTTTCACATCAAATTGTGCCAATTGCAACAAATCAATATGCATTAAAATCAGAAATATCATTAAAGCCTAATCAAAACGTAGCGGATAGTGCATCTTATCATTTCATAAAACAACTGTCTGATGATATTATTGACAAAACATATGCATTGAAAAATTTAGTTGAAAGGTAAATGATGATTCAGGACAATAAGTTTCGTACACAATTTGTAAAAGACGCTGACTCATTAGGATTTGTCTTTATGCGCACTTATTCGTCCTGGCAGACCAAAATCAAACAATGTCTAAAAAAATACGCGATTACTCATCCCCAATTTATTGTACTGGCAACGCTTGCTTATCTATCCCAATCTGATGACGAAATAACCCAAGTAATATTAGCGACCAAAACCAATATTGATGTCATGACAATTTCGCAAATTTTAGATAATTTAGAAAAAAAAGGGTTAGTAAAGCGATCGACCTCAATCAAAGATAGCCGAGCAAAGCGTATTAATTTGACACAAAGTGGTTTAGATAAAGCCAATGAAACAGTATCTTTAGTGGAAGTGATCGATAATCAATTTTTTTCAGTATTGGGCAATAACACGCCAATTTTTCATCAAATGCTATCAAAATTGTTAGACGGTAATCATTAAACTTGTGCTATATAACAAGTTAGCCATAGTCGATTAAACAACTAAAAACAACAACAACCGGATGAGGCAAATCCCACAGATTTACTTTTAATTTTTCCCTCCTTTTCATCAATCACTATTAAATAAAAATCTGTACTCAGTTTTAGCGTGCTAGCGTTTTACTTGTTATTAGCATTTTTGCGGATAAAAGCCCAGTTGTGTCTAGTCATTTTAGGTTGGTCTACATATAAACATGCTGGATAATAAATCATAGCACTTTAAGTTTAGAGGTAATCAGCATTACACACTCAATACTATTTTCAATTTTATTGCTGAATAAAAGATAAGGCACTTTTTCCAATATGCTTTTAACGTACTTGCTTGTTTTAATTAAGCTAAGTTGATGTTCTCACGTTGCTAGGGCTGATAAGGCTAAGGCATTTTTCATCATTTTCTTTACGCTGATACTACACTTTTAGTGTAGATTATTATCAACAGATTCAACACACTTTAATGTAGTTCCATTAATTAGAGCGTTGAGCTGTTAGCATACTGCGTTTATTGAATTTTTAGCGCATCTTGTTTAGCCTGATTAATGACTGCTTTAGCCATCCATTGTGATAAGGACACCACTTGTTGGTTATCAAGTTTCCAGATATCTTTCAGCACTAAAAATATTTCTGACCCATAAATTACCGAAATTGCATGCAAAACATTATTATAGATTTGTTCAGGCATTTGAGATTTAAGTGGTTTTAAAATAGTTGATAAAATTTCCTTCCGGTTACCACGAACTAATTTATCACTTTGTTGAGATAAAGTCGTTCTTTCTGCTGCCCATTGTTGTAATGAAATTCTTAATGCTGCACGAAGTGCCCCTTCATGTTTTAACATTTGTGGAAAGGCAAAAGCTAAAAAATCCAATATTTGTTGATCTGGATCTTGATTATCGGATTGCCAGTTAAAGATCGGCTCTAATGCGCTTTCTACAACAGCAGCAATTAAGTCGCTTTGAGTTGGAAAGTAACGATAAGCTGTGGCTCTAGATATGCCCGATTTATCTGCAAGTTCAGTAATCGTCAGTTCACACCCCTGCTCTAGGGCATTTAGTGCAGTATTGATTAAACGATCAAACGTTCGTTTTTTCACACCGCTATATTTAGGTGATGAAGCTAAGCTGTTATGAGTCATACGGTCAATTTTCTAATTACATTTTTAATGTATATATCATACTTCAATTTTCGGTATTCAATAAATTTTATGATTTAACAAAAAAATGAGACTAAAGTCTCATTTTTGATTTATAATATGTGGCAGACTATCACCCCATAGGTCGAAGTATCGAATTTCAATTTATCCATAAAGGAGGGATAAATGACATCTAACAATATGATTTATTTAGCATCGACACTTGATACCAAAGGGGAAGAGATTGTTTATATTAAAAAACTGCTCGCTGAAAAAAATTTAAGCTGTAAAATTGTCGACTTATCAACGCAGCCCCATGCTTTTAATCATCTGGCTGATGTCAGTGCCAGTCTGATTGCTAGTTTTCATCCTGAAGGTAGTGGTGCTGTTTTTTGTGGTGATAGAGGAAAAGCCATTGTCGCAATGGCGAAAGCATTTGAGCTATTTTTATCTAAACAAAACGATATTGGTGCAATACTGGGGTTGGGCGGTTCAGGCGGCACTGCATTAATTACACCGGCTATGCAGTCATTAGCAATTGGTATACCTAAATTGATGGTATCAACCATGGCATCGGGTGACATTTCGGGTTATATCGGTGCTAGTGATATTGCCATGATGTACTCAGTTACTGATATTGCTGGGATAAACGTTATCTCAAGAAAAATTTTAAGCAATGCAGCAAACTTTATCGCTGGTTCAATATTATTTAAAAAGCAAGAAGTGGTCGAAGATAAACCAGCGATAGGGTTAACGATGTTTGGTGTAACAACGCCATGTGTACAATCTGTTTCCGCTCAGCTTCATGATCAATATGATTGCTTAATTTTTCATGCCACGGGTAGTGGTGGAAAGGCAATGGAAAAATTGGCCGATAGCCACCTTTTACATGGCGTGCTTGACATTACAACAACCGAAGTATGCGACTATTTATTTGGCGGTGTATTGGCTTGCGATGATAATCGGTTTGATGCGATAGCTAGAAGCCAAATACCTTATATTGGATCTTGTGGGGCACTCGATATGGTTAATTTTGCAAGCCCTGATACCATTCCTGAAAAATATCAAAATCGATTGTTCTATCCACACAATCCGCAAGTAACATTAATGAGAACCACACCAGAAGAAAATCAACAAATGGCGAATTGGATTGCAAATAAACTTAACCAATGCCAAGGATATGTCACCTTTATCATCCCCGAAGAAGGATTTTCAGCCTTAGATATAAAAGGCGGTGCGTTTTGGTCACCAGACGCTAACAAAGCCTTTATTGAAGAGTTCGAAAAAACGTATATGGTCACCGAAAAAAGACGATTAATTAAAGTTCCTTATCACATAAACTCACCACAGTTTTGTGATCTAATTATCAACGAATTTAAAAAAATAATGAAATAAATGGAGAGAATTATGACAAGTAAACGCGCACAGTTGTTAAAAAAATTTCACGATATGATAGCTAAAGGCCAACCAATTATTGGTGGTGGTGCTGGTACTGGATTGTCGGCTAAATGCGAAGAAGCGGGTGGTATCGATCTCATTGTTATCTATAATTCTGGCCGTTATCGTATGGCGGGTCGTGGTTCGCTAGCAGGTTTACTTGCTTATGGGAATGCCAACGAAATTGTTATGGATATGGCAAAAGAGGTGTTACCGGTAGTTAAAAATACCCCTGTGCTAGCTGGCGTAAATGGTACAGACCCATTTTGTCAATTTGATCAGTTTTTAGATAAATTAAAAGAAACCGGTTTTGCAGGCGTACAAAACTTTCCAACTGTTGGTTTAATCGATGGTAACTTTAGGGCAAATCTTGAAGAAACAGGCATGGGGTATGCGTTAGAAGTTGAGATGATTCGTCAAGCAAATCAAAAAGATTTACTGACAACACCTTATGTATTTAGTGAACAAAATGCTATTGATATGGCAAAAGCCGGCGCAGATATTTTAGTACCTCATATGGGACTAACAACCGGCGGAAGTATCGGGGCAGAAACTGCACTAAAACTTGCTGACTGTGTACCACTAATTAATCAATGGGCAAAAGCAGCGAAGGCAATTCGACCTGATATCATCATACTATGTCATGGTGGTCCAATTGCAACCCCTGAAGATGCTGAGTATATTTTACAAAATTGTCCAGATTGTAATGGTTTCTATGGTGCAAGCTCAATGGAACGTTTACCGACCGAAATTGCTCTAAAACAGACCACCCAGCAATTTAAAGCGATTCGTCGTTAATCTATAATCGCCAAAAACTGCACAAAATTATTAAAGAACGGCTCAATCATCCTAGAGCCGTTACTTTAACATTAAATACCTCAAGCAATATTCTTTATAAAATACGTATAGCCATAATATCCAAAAGATCGCGATAAAGATTTAATCAAATTTGATAAAATAATTGATAACAGATAAAAGGCCAAGTATAACTACGCATAATAACTTGATTTAACTTCAGATAAAGGTAGCAAATGCTAGACATTCTTAATTTTATTGAATCATATCAGAAACATCATTCTGTATTTGATCGAAAGTTAGCGTTAATAAAACAGCTAATTATTTATCTCGATCAACATGATTTTAAAGGTCATATTGACAACATTTTGCCCATTTTGGATCAGCACACCGGTTACAGTGAATTCCGAATCATGAATGATTGTGAATCGAACAATCCGAATTTATGGATAGAATACCAATATCATGGCAAACATATTCGGCTTAGTCCTGGCGATATTGTCATTACCATGAAAAAATGATATCAATGCTAAGTGATATCATTTTTCATAAATTTATAATGATTTATTAAGTTATTTAATCATCGGTAATGAAATTAAAAATGATAAAAACCATTACGTTGATAATGTCATCGCAAATGAGTGAGTCATTCAATTAAGAATTAACTTGACTATCATGGATTTCAACAACGAGCACATTACCTTCATCTTTTAAGAAATATTCATCATCATTTGGTGCGCGTAGAGACATCATTTTGTCATCGCCACATTCCATTGTATCGCCCGCAACCATGGTTGCGCCACTTTCACGTAAATAATTGAGCACATTACTAAATAACGTAAAGTAGTGTTCGCCTTCATCGTGACTTTTTGCTAATACAGCAAAATCTGGTAGCCCAAATGCATCGGCACCATAGGTACGCATCCAAACACCGTCGACGTTTTCCACTTGATATTTAACAAACCCACAGAACAATGTTGGTAAAGAAGTGGATAGTAAATCAATTCCATCTTTATCAGTAACTAATTCTAACAGTGATTCAATTGGTAAAGAAGTATGACCGTGCTCATTTACGACGGCTAACGCATTAAACGTTGCAAAACTTGCTGCTAAACGCGCCAATGCTAAATATTGTTCAAAAACATCTTGCTCATAGCCTTTATAAAATAACATTAAATGACTATCGTGATGACGAACTTGTTCTTTGATGTCTTGACTATAATGTGCTGTGGCAATACAAGGCTCTAACGGATTGGCAGGATAAGGATGATTCATACCAATTAATTGAATAACATGTTTATCCCAACCAATTAACAAGTAACATCCTTCATCTAATTGCTTGAATGGTGTTTCATATTGGATATTTTTTATTGAAGGATCTATCTTAACTAGTGCTTCTTTTAATTGATTTTTATCAAAATCCAATTTGCCCTTAAACAAAATACTTAGGCTTACGGGATTTTCAATATTTGGATTAGCCACTAATGTGCCACACTCTAACATTGATTTGTTTTTTTTACCAAAAAGACGTGAAAAAAAATTCATTGATACCTTCCTTTATCATTACACAATCAAAAAGTAAGCACTAAATTGTCATTAGTGCAGGATGTTATTAAGAATTATACTTTACGATATTGCGCCACTAACACCAAACTTCCATCTTTTAAAAAGCCCTCTTCTGCTGAGGGTTCACGCAAAATCATTATTTTACCGCGATCATCTTCGATAGTATGCCCTGCTGCTATTTCTGCATGAGTCTGATGCAAATACAATAATAGATTATTGAATATATTTAGGTATTTATCTGTTTCATCAAAACTATCAGCAAACGCAGCAAAATCGGGAAATCCTAGCTGACCAGCACCATAAGTTCGCATACAGATGCCAGTATGAATATCTACTTTCATGGCTTTAAAACCGACAAAAAATAGGGGTAAACATTCACAAAGTAATTCAATCCCATTATCGCTCTCGACTAACGCACTAACCACATGGGTTGACAAAATAGTCTGTGCCTTTAGGTTAAGTAGCCCTACCATATTAAAATGTTCAAAGCCAATAGCAAATTGCGTTAATATCAAATACTGTTTAATAAGATCGTCTTCATAGCCATGATAAGAGATGATAATATGGCTATTATGATTTTTAATCGTTTGAATTAAATCTTGATTATCCTTGGCAAATTCAATACTTTGCTTTATTACCTCGGGTGAGCAAGCCGTATCAAAACCAACAACTTTAATTAAGTGTTGGTTCCAACTCGCTAAAGCATTAAATGCTTCACCCTTGCCACAAGGCAAAGACTGGAACTTGACTTTCTTCATTGAAGAATTAATTTTGCCTAGAGATCGAGTTAATTTATTGAAATCAAAAGAGAGAGTACGATCAACTAAAATAGTTAATGAAAGCGGATTTTTTATAGCGGGATTTTCAATGATCGCACTGTCTGATTGCGCTACATTACTTTTTTTAAAAGTAAACAGTCTAGACAAAATACTCATGAAAATTTCCTAATACATTGTTGTGTTATAACATTATTTATAACAAAATATGACTTTAATCATTTTTATGTATACCTTATATTATTTATCTATTTTTTTCAAATAGTATCGTTTTTTTCAACAACAACTTTACCACTGTACCTGTTCAAGCTCACTGATTAAAAAGTCGATTAAGAAACGAGTACGAAGTGGCAATAATTTACGGCTTGGATACATTGCATAAATATTATAATCTTCAACATAATAATTAGTTAAAACCGAAACTAACTGACCGGCTTTAACATCTTGACCAATAATGAAGTCAGGCTGCTTTGAGATACCACCACCTTGAAGTATTATTTGCCTGCATGTATCGCCATTATTACAATAGACATTTGCACTCAAATTTACCGAATAACAGCGATTATTTTGATAAAAATTCCATTGCTCTTTTTTTGCCCAGTGACTGTACATAATAATTTTATGTTGTTTAAGATCATCGGGATTTATTGGCATACCATAATGAGCAATATAATCAGGAGAAGCGGCTACAATCATTTTAGTTGTAGCTAATTTACGACTAATTAAAGAAGAATTGTCTAAATTACCAATTCGAATAGCTAGGTCATATCCCTCTTCCAATAAGTTAACAAAGCGATCGGATAGAGTGATATCTAAAATGATTTGAGGATATTTTTTGCTAAATTTTTGCCATAATGGTGCTAAATGCAAAACACCAAAACTAACAGGAACATTAACTCGTAAAATACCTTGTGGGCTAGCTTGCTTTAAACTCAGACTTTCTTCTGCTTCTGCTGTAGCATTAATAATGGCTTTTGCTTGCCAGTAAAAGGTTTGCCCTTCATTAGTTACAACCATATTACGTGTTGTACGCTGTAATAATCTTACTTGTAGGCGATCTTCTAAAGCTTGAATATAACGCGATACCGCTTGTTTAGACAAATTTAATTTACCCGCTGCTTCAATAAAACTGTTACAATCAACAACGGTGACAAAAACTGTCATCTCCAAAAATTTATTTGATTTATTCATCCATTTTCACCTAGTCAAGTAATTGTTCCACTTAATGAGACAATAAGTCACATAATAGCTTATTTATCTACAAATAAATAACCATTATGATGAACTTACCATTTAAATGATAATAATTGTTAACATATAGGAAAAATAAAATGAAACAATATCGAATTGATTTAGCCTCACTTATTTTACGCATTACGCTTGGTGTCATGTTTTTAGCGCATGGTTTTACTAAATTAGTTGTGTTTACCCCTGCTGGCACTGCCCAATATTTTGAGTCACTTGGTTTTCCAGGTTTTGTGGGGTATTTAACTATTTTGTTTGAAATTGGGAGTGGTGTTTTATTATTGTTAGGGATTTTCACACGCATAATCAGCTTTTTAGCCGTAATTCAGATGATTGTTATTACTTATATTCATTCAGCAAATGGATGGATGTTTACAAATACGGGGGGCGGCTTTGAATACCCTGCATTTATGGCAATGACAGCATTAAGTTTATTGCTATTAGGTACTGGATGCTTTAGCCTTTTCTCTAAAAGGTATCAATTAATCAATCTGCTATAAAAAACCAAACAATAAATTAAACTAAAAAGTTAATAAGAAAAAACAAAGGAAAGGCAAAATTAAGCAACAAGCTTATTGCCTTTCCTAATACAGTTGCAATGAAAATATTAAGGAAATTAATTTACGCTCATCTCTTCAATAATAGCACTAACAATTTTGTGCGCTTTGTGCGCTTTTTTTAATCACTTTACCACGTTGTTCATGCCCAATTACTGTGGGCAATATCATAGGACAATTTAAGCTTAATTGCTAAGATTTATCCTCCCCTTATGTTACCGAGTTAATATAATAATTTTTTTGATTTACTGTGGTTACCGAATCACAAAAATTGACAGTTGAAACATCAGTAGAATTGATCCCAAAATTTGCATCATAACCCTACTTGGGATAAACACGATAAATCGTATCGTTAGAAAAAAGACCAACCGCTACTTTGTTAACATTCATTACTTGGAAGTTTACTCAATCATAGTAGGGATAATCAGATAAATAGGCCAAAAGCATGTAGACAAAAACGGTAAGATAAAATAGATCACATCAAAAAATTTCTGTTTTTTACCTTGGTACGTTTTTCTATGTAATTGATAATATCGAATAGCAAAGGCAAAAAGAATACCTGTTATTGGAAATAATAAAAGGGAAAATTCCCTATAACATAGACTGTATGATAACCATCCAATGATAAGTAATGTCGCAACTTGAGTACAACGATACAAATCAACTTTATAGTTATTAGATTTATTTAATCTGTTAGCACGATGGTATCGAATTGTGATCGGAAAAAGAATAGTAAAAATGGATAACAGCACTAATACCATCACACCCATATCCATATAGATATAATCAAACAAGTCAAAGCAAAGT
This sequence comes from Gilliamella sp. B2824, assembly GCF_026536245.1. Classification (NCBI taxonomy): domain Bacteria; kingdom Pseudomonadati; phylum Pseudomonadota; class Gammaproteobacteria; order Orbales; family Orbaceae; genus Gilliamella; species Gilliamella sp. B2824. Next base: position 147,195 of record NZ_JAFNON010000005.1, read on the forward strand.
AAACCAATAAAAATGACTAAACAATATTTAACAAACCAATGATATCTAATCCCAAAAAACAAAAAAGCACTTAAATACGGTAAATAAAAGAAAGGAAACATAAACAGCCATACGAATATATAGCTATCGGTATGATCTGAAGGATGCAACATGACGAATTCTTATAATAAATAACCTTTTTTCATATAGTTAAATTATATCACATTGCAAATCAACAATAAAATTCAATAAAAACATCAAAAGAATCGATTTAATAATTGTTCATTCTATGACTTTAACTAATCTCAATAAACTGTTCACAACTTATTACAGATGCAAAATTCATTAAAGCAGACATAAAACTGTTATGGACAGTTTTAGCCGGTATCCATTCACCATTGAAATCAAGATCTCGAGTAGTGCAAGCATCATCAATCAATATTGGTTGATAACCTAATTCGCTGGCACATCGCGTCGTGGAGTCAATACACATATGACTCATCATGCCACAAATAACTAATTGTTTAACATTTTGCTGCTGTAATTTTTGTTGTAAATCGGTTTGAAAAAAACTATTGGGATAAGACTTTTGTATAATTTGTTTATATTGATTGCTCGAAGCTAGCAAATCTGGGTGAATGTCGGCACCATGACTCCCTTTGGCAAAAAAAGCTGCATTAGGATCTAATTTAATATGTTGAATATAAAAAATGGGTAAGCCATTTTCGGAAAAATATTTTTGTATTGTTAAGATGTTGTTTAGCACACGTTCAGTATCAACTAATGTAAATTTACCTTGCGGAAAATAGTCATTTTGTACATCAATAATTACTAATCCTTGTTTCACTGCTTTCTCCTGTCATTGTTTTATACAACTAAATTATGCGATAATTTGTCATTGCCTAACATAGTGTATTGAAAGCATTTAGATAAATTAACTTTCAGCGTGAAAAAATGGATAAAAAAGATCGAGCTATTTTAAATGAACTTAAAAATAACAGTCGACAATCCTGGAAAGAGATTGGTGAAAAAATCTATCTGTCTGGTCAAGCAGTCGGTCAACGAGTAGTAGAGTTACAAATTAAAGGTATTATTGAAAAATTTACAATCAAAGAAAAAACCAAACATCTGCAATTCATCACTATTTACATGAACACGAATCAATTTGAATCTTTCGAGCAGCTAATTAAATCTTATTGCGAAATAATTGAGTTTTATAAAATTACCGGAGATGGCTGTTATTTTATAAAAAGCTGTTTTGATCCCCAAACACTAACAACTTTTTTAGAAAAAATAGAATATTTTTGTCGTTATAAGGTCAGCCACCAGCTAAAAAATATTCTATAAAATGGTCATGTTTATTCACAATAAAGAGGTCAAATCGACGTTAAGGTAAATTTTTTTTAGATTTTTTTGATCAAAACTAAAAAAACAGTTGCCAGTGAGCAAAAACTGTTATATTTTGTACAACAGTATTTATAGTCAATTAAATTATTGGTTTATTTTATGAATTGTTTTTGCGCTTTAGTTATTAAACATCATCACCATCATCATTCCTGAATAGTCTTCGGGCGATAGGTGCTGGAAGACATTTGATCTTCCGGTGATAACGCAAAAGCAAATAGAAAACCCTCGGAAGATCAAACTTCCGAGGGTTTTTTGTTTTTAGTTGATAAATTTTGGTTAAGTTGGAGAATAAATATGTTGGATAATTCACGTTTACGCATTGCTATGCAAAAATCGGGACGCTTAAGTGATGAGTCAAAAAAATTGCTTGCGCAGTGTGGTATTAAAATTAATCTTCAAGAGCAACGTTTAATTGCTTTTGCTGAAAATATGCCAATTGATATTTTACGTGTTCGTGATGATGATATACCTGGTTTGGTAATTGATGGAGTCGTAGATATTGGTATTGTTGGTGAAAACGTTTTAGAGGAAGAAGTACTAGACCGTCAAGCAGAAGGTGAAAATCCACAATATAAAAAATTACGGCGTTTAGATTTTGGTGGCTGCCGTTTATCAATCGCTGCGCCGCGTGATTTTGATTATACTGGCCCTGAATGTTTAAATGATTTACGTATTGCCACTACTTACCCACACTTATTGCGTCGTTATCTATCACAATACAACGTCAACTTTAAAACTTGCTTGCTAAATGGTTCGGTCGAGGTCGCTCCGCGCGCTGGACTTGCCGATGTGATTTGCGATCTTGTCTCTAGTGGCGCCACGTTAGAAGCCAACGGGCTACGAGAAATTGAAATTATTTATCAATCTAAAGCTTGCCTGATTCAGCGACAAGGTGAAATGCCACAAGTCAAACAAGCCTTAATCGATAAAATAATGACACGTATTCAGGGTGTTATTCAAGCACGAGAATCAAAATATATAATGTTACATGCTCCAACTGAAGTGTTAGACCAAGTTGTCGCCCTGTTACCTGGCGCGGAAAATCCAACAATCCTCCCGTTGACAGGCGAACAAAATCGAGTTGCGCTGCACATGGTTAGCAGTGAGTCACTGTTTTGGGAAACCATGGAAAAACTAAAAGCATTAGGCGCCAGCTCTATTTTGGTATTACCAATTGAAAAAATGATGGAGTAATAAAATGAAAATCTCATATTGGCAACAATGTTCAGATAAACAACAGCAAGCACTACTCATGCGACCTGCCATTGCTGCATCAGATACTATCAGTCAGGCTGTTACGGCAATTTTAGAACAAGTAAAACAAGACGGTGATAAGGCACTAATAGCACTTAGTAATAAATTTGATAAAGTCCAAATTAAACAAATAAAATTAACTGAAGCTGAAATAAAAGCGGCAACTGCTCGAGTCAATCAAGAATTGAAGCAAGCCATGCAGTTAGCAGTATCAAATATCAAAAAATTCCATCAAGCCCAAGTTAAACCTGTCATCAATGTTGAAACGATGCCAGGCATAAATTGTCAACTAGTCACTCGACCTATTGATTCAGTAGGGTTATATATTCCAGGTGGTTCAGCCCCCTTATTTTCAACGGTATTAATGTTGGCCACTCCAGCAAAAATTGCCGGATGTCGTAAAGTAATTTTATGTTCGCCCCCTCCAATCGCTGACGAAATTTTATATGCTGCTGAACTTTGTGGCATAAGTGAAATTTATCAATTAGGTGGAGCCCAAGCTATCGCGGCAATGGCATTTGGCACAGAATCCGTCCCTAAAGTTGATAAACTTTTTGGACCCGGTAATGCTTTTGTGACCGAAGCTAAACGCCAAGTGAGTCAACGCCTTGATGGTGCTGCTATTGATATGCCAGCGGGCCCTTCTGAGGTTTTGGTCATTGCTGATAGTTTGGCAAATCCAGCCTTTATCGCAGCCGATCTATTATCTCAAGCAGAGCATGGCCCAGATTCACAAGTGGTTTTGCTTACCCCTGATGAAAAAATCGCTCAAGCAGTATCTACTGAAGTGGACAAACAACTTAGTACATTATCACGACATGAGATCGCCCAAAAAGCTTTACAAGAAAGCCGTTTGATTGTGACTAAAGATTTAGAAGAATGTGTAACAATTAGTAATCGCTATGGGCCAGAACACTTAATTATACAAACCCGAAATGCAGATGACTTAGTTGATAAAATAAACAGTGCTGGATCAATCTTTTTAGGTGATTGGTCGCCGGAATCTGCTGGTGATTATGCATCGGGTACCAACCACGTACTACCCACTTATGGTTATACAGCAACTTACTCAAGTCTTGGGCTAGCTGATTTTCAAAAACGTATGACAGTGCAAAAACTCACTCAAGAAGGGTTGAAAGAGATTGGTCATGCCGTTGAACTCATGGCAGAAGCAGAGCAGCTAACCGCCCATAAACAAGCGGTTAGTTTACGATTAGCGACACTAAATACAACCAAGTAAAATTAGGGATAAACAATGGACATTAATCAACTAGTCAGAAAGAATGTGCAAAAACTGACCCCATATCAATCCGCCCGTCGTATTGGTGGTAAAGGTGATGTATGGCTTAACGCTAACGAATACCCTGTTGCGCCTCATTTTGAATTAACTGAACAAACCTTAAATCGCTATCCAGAACCACAACCTGAACAGGTAATTAGCCGATATGCGCAGTATGCAGGAGTCACTAATGAACAATTAATTGTCAGTCGAGGGGCAGATGAAGCGATTGAACTATTAATGCGAGCATTTTGTGAGCCAGAACAAGATAGTATTTTATATTGCCCGCCAACTTATGGTATGTATCAAGTTAGCGCTGAAACACTCGGAGTTCAAACCAAAACAGTCCCTACTAAGGCAGATTGGCAACTCGATCTTGACGCAATTAAACAAAATCTTGATAGCGTAAAATTAATTTATGTCTGTTCACCCAATAATCCAACCGGTAACCTAATTAATCCTGATGATATTAAATCATTACTTAATATGGCAAAAGACCGCGCGCTAGTTGTTATTGATGAGGCTTATATCGAGTTTTCGCCTGAATCTTCTGTGATCAAATGGTTAGCGACCTATCCACATTTAGTGATTTTACGGACTTTATCTAAAGCATTTGCTTTGGCAGGATTACGCTGCGGGTTTACCATCGCTAATAAACCGGTGATCGATGCTTTACAAAAGGTCATTGCTCCCTATCCGTTAGCAACCCCAGTAGCAGACATTGCCGCTCAAGCTTTAAGTAAAGACGGCATAAATACCATGAAACTTCACGTTATCAATCTCAATAACCAAAAAGAAAAATTTGCAAACGCACTGAATCAATTATCGATTGTTGAAAAAGTTTATCCTAGTCGATCTAATTACTTATGTGTTAAATTCCAAGATGATAAAGATGTATTTAAGACCCTTTGGAATCAAGGTATCATTTTGCGAGATCAAAGCAAATCCATTGGACAAAAAAATATTATTCGAATATCTATTGGCACACAAGCCGAATGTGAAGCTGTAATATCAGCACTCAAAGCGATAAAATAGGAGCAATAATGTTACAAAAATATTTATTTATTGATCGTGATGGTACATTAATTACCGAACCACCTATTGATTTTCAAGTCGATCGTTTTGAAAAATTGGCTTTTGAACCTAATGTTATTCCTGCCCTACTTAAACTCCAATCAGCAGGCTTTAAATTAGTCATGGTCACAAATCAAGACGGACTTGGCACTAAAAGTTATCCGCAACAAGATTTTGATGGACCGCATAATTTAATGATGCAAATCTTTACATCACAAGGAGTTAACTTCGAAGAAGTCTTGATCTGCCCTCATTTTCCTGAAGATCATTGTCAGTGTCGTAAACCTAAAATACAACTGGTTCTTCCTTATCTTACCAGTGGCAAATTAGATAAAGCGCATAGTTATGTAATTGGTGACAGACTTACCGACATGCAACTTGCCGAAAATATGCAAATAAAAGGATTGCACTATAATCCCGAAACACTTAATTGGAGCGAAATAGCCCAAAGGCTAACCACAGCTGATCGTTATGCTAAAGTTGAACGTAATACTAAAGAAACTAAAATTTTAGTTGAAGTCTGGCTTGATCGTCAAGGTGGTAGTCAAATCAACACCGGTATTGGTTTTTTTGACCATATGTTAGATCAAATAGCGACACATGGCGGAATTAAACTCAATATTCAAGTACAAGGTGATTTACATGTTGACGATCATCATACTATTGAAGATACTGGACTTGCCTTAGGCGAAGCCTTAAAACAAGCTCTAGGTGATAAACGGGGTATCACACGTTATGCTTCGGTCATTCCAATGGATGAATGTTTAGCAAAATGCGCGATGGATATCTCGGGCCGACCATATCTTGTTTTCTTGGCACATTTTACTACACCAAAAGTTGGCGATATGAGTACACAAATGGTTGAACACTTTTTTTACTCACTAAGTTATGCAATGGCAATTACTTTACATATCGAAACTGAAGGTGTTAACGATCATCATAAAGTAGAAAGCTTGTTTAAAGCTTTTGCCAGAACATTAAAACAAGCTATTAAGATTGAAAGTGACAGATTACCAAGCTCAAAAGGAGTCCTGTAATGAATATTGTCATTTTAGATACCGGTTGTGCTAACCTTTCATCAGTAAAATATGCCATAGATCGATTAGGTTATAAATCGATAATCAGTCTTGATCCTAATGTGGTACTTAATTCAGATAAACTGCTTTTACCTGGCGTCGGCTCGGCTTCATCGGCAATGCAAAAACTCAAAGATCGCGATTTAATTGATCTCATTAAAGTTTGCACCCAACCAGTATTAGGGATTTGCCTTGGCATGCAACTTTTAGCTGATTTTAGCCATGAAGGGCATGTTCATACTTTAGGCATTATCCATGAAACAGTAACTGAAATACCTGATCGTGGATTGCCACTACCTCATATGGGATGGAATCAGGTCTATCCCAAAGCCGGACATCATCTGTTTCGTGATATTCCAGATGGTGCTTATTTTTATTTTGTACATGGATACGCGATGCCATTATGCTCAGCAACTATTGCAGAAACCAATTACGGCGAAAGCTTTACCGCTGCCGTACAAAAAGACAACTTTTACGGCGTACAGTTTCATCCCGAGCGTTCTGGCTCGGTCGGTGCAACGTTGCTAAAAAACTTTTTGGAGATATAACAATGTCAACATTTCCAAATATTATACCGGCACTTGATTTAATTGATGGTTCAGTTGTCCGTTTACATCAAGGTGATTATGATCAAAAACGCAATTACGGTAACGATCCTTTAACTCGGTTACAGTCTTATGAAAAGCAAGGTGCAAAATTACTACATCTTGTTGATTTAACTGGTGCCAAAGATCCAAACGCACGGCAGATAGCCTTGATTAAAACGTTAATAAGTGGCGTTAACGTACCGGTTCAAATCGGAGGTGGCATTCGCACACAAGCAGATGTCACAGCCCTGCTCGATGCTGGCGCTGCACGGGTAGTTATCGGCTCGACAGCAATAAAGCAACCAGAAATGGTTAAACAGTGGTTTGAGCATTACGGTCCTGAAGCTTTGGTATTGGCACTCGATGTTCGAATTGACAGCCAAGGCGATAAATACGTTGCAATACATGGCTGGCAAGAGGACTCAAAGCAAAAACTTGAACAAGTTATTGATAACTACCTACCATTTGGTTTAAAGCATGTTTTGTGTACCGATATTTCGAAAGACGGAACCTTAAGCGGTTCAAATGTTGAATTATACCAAGAAATTAGTCAAAAATACCCACAAATCGAGTTTCAAGCCTCTGGTGGGATTGGTCAATTAGACGATGTTAAAGCATTACAAAACAGTGGTGTAGCAGGCGTAATTGTTGGGCGAGCATTACTTGAAGGTAAATTTACAGTTCAGGAGGCAATTTCATGCTGGCAAAAAGGATAATTCCTTGTTTAGATGTTCGTAATGGTCAAGTAGTAAAAGGTGTACAGTTTCGCAATCACGAAATTATCGGTGATATCGTACCTTTAGCGAAAAGATATGCCGAAGAAGGCGCTGACGAACTGGTATTTTATGATATTACAGCCTCATCTGATGGTCGAGTTGTTGATAAAAGTTGGGTGGCAAAAGTTGCTGAAGTTATTGATATTCCTTTTTGTGTTGCTGGCGGGATTAAAACGGTTGAAGATGCAGGTCAGATATTAACATTTGGGGCCGACAAAATTTCGATCAACTCACCCGCATTAGCTAATCCAGATTTAATTACTGAATTAGCAGATTGTTATGGTGTGCAATGTATTGTTGTTGGAATCGATACTTGGTATGACCAACAATCTCAACATTATCATGTTTATCAATTTACAGGTGATGAAAAGCGTACAGTTGCGACCAAATGGACTACCTTAGATTGGGTAAAAGAGGTACAAAAACGCGGCGCTGGTGAAATCGTATTAAATATGATGAACCAAGATGGTGTGCGTAATGGGTACGATTTGACACAACTACAAGCTGTGCGTGATGTTTGTCATGTGCCTTTAATTGCCTCAGGCGGCGCAGGCACAATGGCGCATTTTTTACAAGCGTTCAGGGACGCAAATGTGGATGGCGCTTTAGCCGCTTCTGTTTTTCATAAACAAATTATCAATATTGGTGAACTTAAACAGTATTTAGCTCAACATGGAGTAGAAATTCGATTATGCTAATTCCAAATTCCGATACCAAATTAGACTTAAGCAAACTTGATTGGCAAAAAGTGGATAATTTAATGCCTGTTATCATCCAACATTATGTCTCGGGTGATGTCTTAATGCTTGGCTATATGAATCAAGATGCACTAACACAAACACAAAATAGTGGCAAAGTAACCTTTTATTCACGCACTAAACAGCGTCTATGGACTAAAGGTGAAACATCTGGCAATTTTTTAAATGTAAAAAGCATTTCAACCGATTGTGATAACGATACATTACTTATTTTAGTTGATCCTGTGGGTCCAACTTGTCACACGGGCACTAACAGCTGTTTTGCGCAGGCACAAACGACATGGGGTTTTTTATTTCAACTAGAACAGTTGCTTGCAGCGCGCAAAAGTGCTGATCCAACATCATCCTATACAGCTAAATTATATCATGATGGAACAAAACGGATTGCACAAAAGGTAGGTGAAGAAGGCGTTGAAACTGCTTTAGCAGCTACCGTTCATGATAAAGAAGAGTTAAAAAATGAATCAGCTGATTTGATTTACCATTTACTGGTATTATTGCAAGATCAAAATCTATCACTACAAGATGTGATAGGTATTTTAAAAGCACGCCATAAAAAATAGTGCTAAACGAAAAAGTGCGAATGATTTCGCACTTTATTTGATTTGATTACTACGGACTTAAATAGATAGCGCTATTATTTCAATCTCATTAACGAATCGGTAATTTCACCCCATTGAACATAGTTTGAACATCAACGTTATTTTCGCACAAAATAAGGCGATCAACGGTTGATTTATTTAAATGTGGAGAAAATTGTCTTATAAAATCATACATGTAACTGCGCAAAAATAGTGAACGCGAAAATGCAATATACGTCGTACTATAAGGAAAGATATGCCCTGCACTCAGTACCACAAAATCATTATCCTCATTTTGACTCACTGCCATCTTTGCAACAATACCAACACCAACCCCCAATTTAACATAGGTTTTAATCAAATCGGCATCCGTTGTACTAAACACAATATTAGGTGATTGATTAGCCTTATTAAAAGCCTGATTCAAATCAGACCCATCATTCGAAAAATCATAACTAACTAATGGGTATTTAGATAACTCAGCAATCGAAATTAAACGACTTTTTGCTAAAGGATGATCTTTCATCACTATCACAGCCTGATTCCAGTGGTAACAAGGCAGTGCAATCATATCTTCACTTAATTGAGAGAGATCCGTCACAATAGCAAAATCGGCTTGTCCGGTTTGCGCTTGCAATAAACATTGTGGTGATGAACCCTGCTCCATATGTAAAGTAATATTGGGATATTGTTTCATGAACTGCTGAATGACAACCGGAAGTGTATAACGAGCTTGTGTATAAGTGGTGGTGATGGTCAAGGTACCTTGATTTGGCTGACTATACTCTTTGGCAACAATTTTAATATCATTGGATTTATTTAGAATTTCTCTTGCCAAAGTTATAATCTGTTCGCCAACATCAGTGACTTCGGAAAGATGCTTGCCAACGCGGATAAAAATTTGCACACCAAGTTCATCTTCTAATAACTTAATCTGTTTACTAATACCAGGCTGTGAAGTATACAGCTTTTCTGATGTTAACGATACGTTAAGATCATTATTAACAACCTCAACTATATAACGCAGTTGTTGCAATTTCATGACAAAGGTTCCTTTCTTTTTATTCCCTTCACCTTTTCGATTAACAAAGAGGTAAAGGGACAAAATAACTCCTTTCACACTTTAGCATAAACGTAAACTCATTTTTATACTAAAACGCATGCATTACCTAAAACAACTTGGTAAACATATTAGGTTTTGTGACCTATTTTTTACTCTTTATCCATTGACCGTCAACGTATTGCATCACCCAACCTGTCGATTTTCCGTTAACTTCGGATGTGACATATTGTTGTTTGCTTTTACGACTAAAACGAACAATGGCAGGATTACCATCCGGATCTTTATTCGGTGCTTGCGTTAAATAGATAAACTTTTCGGGCAACCGATCTTTAAAACGTTGTAATTCTTCAATTAATGGTGCACGGGTTTCTCTTGATTTTGGAAAATTATGTGCAGCCAAAAAGATACCTGATGCGCCATCACGTAACACAAAATGAGCGTCAGATTTGCTACATTTAAGTTCAGGCAAATCGACTGGATCTTCTTTAGGGGGCGCAACATCACCATTTTTTAAAATTTTACGGGTATTTTTACAATCAGGATTAGTACAGCCCATATATAACCCAAAACGCCCTGATTTTAAATGCATCTCAGATCCACATTTTTCACATTCGATAATTGGACCTTCATAACTTTTTACTTTAAAGTGACCTTTTTCAACAATAAAGCCATCACAAATTGGGTTATTACCACAAATATGTAATTTACGTTCATTATCAAGTAAATAGCTATCCATTGCGGTATGACATTTTGGACAACGCTTACGGGCTCTTAATGCATCGGTTTCAGCGGTTTCCGACTCTTCTAAAATATTGAGAGTTTCGTGCTCAGGAATTAAATTAATCGTTTGTTTACAACGCTCTTTAGGCGGTAGTGCATAGCCTGAACACGCTAAAAATACGCCCGTTCCTGCTGTTTTAATGCCCATTTCGCGCCCACAATGAGGACACTTAATTTCAGGGGTGAGCACCAAAGGATTAAGTTGCATACCACCTTTATCGGGTGATTGCTCTGCCACTTCAAGATGTTTACTAAAATCACTAAAAAACTGATCGAGCACTTCTCGCCACTCTTGTTTTTTATTAGCAATCTGATCGAGTGCATCTTCCATACGCGCGGTAAAGTCATAACTCATGAGATCATTGAAGTTTTCATTTAAACGATCAGTAACAATTTCACCAATTTTTTCGGCATAAAAACGACGATTATCTAAACGCACATATCCACGATCTTGAATAGTTGAGATTATCGTTGCGTAAGTCGATGGGCGACCTATTTCACGTTTTTCTAACTCTTTGACTAACGATGCTTCGTTATAACGTGCTGGTGGTTTAGTAAAATGCTGATTAGGATTAAGCGCAATCAAGCCCAACTTATCGTTAATTGATACAGCGGGTAAAATTTTATCATCATTATTTTTGGCCAATTGAGGTTGCACTTTAGTCCAACCATCAAAACGTAAGGTACGTCCTTTAGCTTTTAATAAGAAATCACCAGATTTAACAGTAATTGTTGTCGAGTTATATTCGGCTGAAGTCATTTGACAGGCAACAAATTGACGCCAAATCAATTGATAAAGTTTACACGCATCAGCTTCAACATCACTTATATTATCCGCCAGTAATTTAACGTCTGACGGGCGGATTGCTTCATGCGCCTCTTGAGAGTTCTTCTTGCTACTGTAAACATTTGGTGATTTAGGCAAATATTTATCACCAAAATTTTTGCCAATATATTCACGTACCATGGCTAATGCATCTTGGCTCAAATTAGTCGAATCGGTACGCATATAGGTAATATAACCAGCTTCATAAAGACGCTGAGCAAGCATCATCGTTTTTTTGACGCCAAAACCTAAGCGCGTGCTCGCCGCTTGTTGCAAGGTCGAAGTAATAAATGGCGCAGTTGGATTGCTCTTAGTTGGCTTTTCTTCGATATTGGTCACTTGATATTGGCTGTTGTTTAATTCAGCTAGTGCAATATCAATGGCGACTTTATCTTTAGGTTCGAACGCTTCATCTTGATAATGAGTAACTTGTAAAGTGAGTTGCTCGTTGTTCGCTGTACTTAAATCAGCAAAAAGATCCCAATATTCTTCAGGAATAAAGGCATGAATTTCGCGCTCGCGTTCTACCACAAGTCGAACGGCAACCGATTGAACACGACCTGCTGATAATCCTCTAGCAACTTTTTTCCAAAGTAAAGGTGATAGCATAAAACCAACAACGCGATCCATAAAGCGACGGGCTTGCTGGGCATTAACTCTATCCATATCAAGCATGGAAGGATGATTAAACGCATTTTTGATCGCTGTCTTGGTGATTTCATTAAATACCACACGACGATATTTGCTATCTTCACCGCCAATAACATCTTTCAGATGCCATGCTATTGCTTCCCCTTCTCTATCCAAGTCGGTTGCGAGGTAGATCATATCGGCATCTTTAGCGAGTTTTTTTAGTTCTGAAACAACCCTTTCTTTACCAGGTAAAATTTCGTAATGAGCTTTCCAACCGTTATACGGATCAACACTCATACGATCAACTAAAACCTGTTTTTCAGAACGTTTTACTTTTTTTTCGGCTTTATCTTTTGTGGTTTTTTCAACTCGATGGCTACTGCCACTTACTGGAAGATCGCGAATATGCCCTACGCTTGATTTAACCACAAAATCTTTGCCAAGATATTTATTTATTGTTTTTGCTTTGGCAGGTGATTCCACAATAACAAGGGATTTTCCCATAATTAAACCTATTTTATCCTGTAATTTACGTTATTTACTGTCTTGTTTCACATCAAGTAATGACAGTAAATCATCTTTTATTGTCGATACTTTCGTTGCATATTGCTCTTTTTGCTCAGCATCCTCAATAAGTTGTGTAATGGTCTGTGACAACGTGCAACCTCGGCGTTTTGCCAAATTAGCTAATCGTTGCCAAACTAAAAATTCCAAATCAATAGACTTTTTTCGTGTATTTTGTTGCTCAGCGTTAAAATGTCGTTTTCGTTTCGCACGAATGGTCTGCTTCATGCGATTATCTAAATCAGGGTTTAGATGCTGTTTTATCCATTGCACAACACCTATTGGATTATGTTCTAAAAGTAATAATTCATTTACGGCGTGCTGAGCTGCGCTCTTCTCAATATAACGAGTAATCAACTCGCCTTCTAAATGCCTTTTCACAAGATAGTGCCATTTCCATCCACATTCAAGGTTTTCGAGTTGTTGATATTTCATCTTTTCACCTTGTGACGCTGTAACTAAAGGTTGTAGTTGTAGCATAATCTCATCACACAATAAAGAAAATTATTGCATTTGACAAATTTTTTATAAATCTGCTATCGTTCACGTTTATTTAGAACTTGATTTAAGGAAATCACCAATAATGGCTAAAGCTGATGTTATTTATATTAATGGCTATATTTATACTGCAGACAAACAAGACAGTGTTTGTCAGGCTATTGCTATCGAAAATGGCTATATTATTGCAACGGGGAGCACGCAACAAATAAATAGCAGTCAGTATGTCGATAATAATACGACAGTTTACGATTTACAAGGAAAAACGATGATTCCCGGTCTTATAGATGCGCATTTGCATACTTTTTGGGGGGGAATGCAACTCTCTTCTTGTAATTTAAATTATCAAAGTTTAACCGTTGACCAAACTTTAGCTATTATTCAAAAATATTTAGATCAAGACTCAACCGATAATGATACCAATTGGTTACAAGTACGAGGATGGCTACGTCAAGAAGTGTTGCCAATAGGTACCGATATTACATGTTTCGATCTTGATAAACTTAATACCCAGCGCCCGGTAATTTTGTTTTCAAATGATTGCCATACACTCGTTGCCAATAGTCTGGCATTAGAAAAATTTGGTCTTAATAAAGATACGCCTGAACCATCAGATGGTAAGATTGGTCGAACTAATAATGGCGAACTTAATGGCATTTTAGAAGATGCGCCGGCGATGCGTGCATTTGACAGCATATCTAAGCTAACCGAGCAGCAAGCGGTGAATATTGCAAAATTATCACAAGCAGAACTGAATAAACAAGGCGTAACGGCAGTGATGGATGCTCGCATTACTGAAACCATTGCTGATGCTTTTTTGACCCTTAAGCAACAAGACGCACTTTCAATACGCCTATTTGGTGCACATGAGTTACCACCCGATGATGTATCATCAATAGATCAAATTCCGCTTTTATTGGACAAAGTTAAGCAATTTGCTCATCATTATGATGATAAAAACTGGCAACCTAAACCAGGTATAAAAATTTCTCATACTAAATTGTTTGTTGATGGGGTTATGCAAGCACCATTAATGACGGCACGGCTATTAAAACCTTATCAACTTGAACACGAAAAAGATCGTTACGGCGATCTTTACTATTCAACAGAAATGCTTGATGCGTTAATTCTTGAATCAGCAAAAGCAGGCTTTCACCCACATACGCATACAGTAGGAGAAGGTGCAATTGAAGTGGTACTCAATGCTATTGAAAAAATGCGAAAAGCATTGCCTGATGCGGATATAAGACCAAGTACGGCTCACAATGAGCTTAGTGCTGCGCATCAATTTGCACGCTATCAAAAATTAAAAGCTTGTGTGGTGTTTTCGTTCCAATGGGCGGGATGCAGCGCAACAATGGTTGAACAATATCATACGCTTTTTGGTCCAGAACGTTATAATGGATTAGAAGCACATGGCCAATATATTGATGCTGGTGTGAATTGTGCATTTGGTAGTGATTGGCCAATCGATCCCCTTAATGAATGGTACGATTTTCAAGTGGCAATGACCCGACAAATAGATACCGATCACCCTCGTTTAAACAGTGATCGAAATTTGACAGTAACAGAAGTGCTGCGTTGTGCAACCATAGGAGCCGCTTATATATTGAAACAAGAGCAATACATTGGTTCAATTGAAAAAGGCAAATTTGCCGATCTAATCATTTTAGATCGTAATCCATTTACCATACCGGCAACAGATATACAAAATGTTAAAGTATTAACAACGATCGTTGGTGGTAAAACGGTATATCAAGCATCGTAATTGTTCATTTAAAGAATCGAGTTATTTATCACGACGCCAACACAACGGTAGCGTCGTGATAAACAGTTATTCAGCTTCGATTTCAATTGGCTCGGCACTTTCTACTGCTCTCTTTTTCGTAAAATGCAATATTGCGGCAATAATCAATGCACCAATAAACATGTCAATAATATACCACATTGCACCTTTTGTTACGCCACCCAAGGCAACCAGCCCACCAAACGCTACTAATGACTCAATACCATTAATCATCCCTAACATACCTGCCACTGCCGTACCGACAACAATAGCGATAATTACACGTTTTGGATCTTTAGCGGCAAATGGGATTGCACCTTCGGTTATACCGGCTAATGATAAGAAGAAAGCGGTAATGCCAAACTCTTTTTCTTCTTTAGTATATTTAGAACGAGATATAATCAATGATGAAATCGCTAAGCCTAATGGTGGAATTGCACAGCACATGCGGAACACACCATTTGGTCCATAAACACCTTCTGCCATAGCTGCCAAAGTAAAGGCCGTTGCTGCTTTACTACATGGTCCCCCCATATCTAGTGCAGCAAGAATACCAATACCAATGCCTAAAAACGCTGCATTGACTTCTGACATGCCTTTTAACGTAGCAACCATTGCTTTCACAAACCAATCTAACGGGTAAGATAGCCCGTAAATATAAATGGGCGCCATCACCAATATCGTCACTGTTGGAATAATCATGACTGGCATTACTGATGCAATGACAGGATGGACTTTAACGGTTTTAAACCATTTTACAAAATAACCAATTAAAACACCGAAAATCATCGCACCAATAAAGCCTGTACTGACATGATTAACACCAATTGGGTTATTAACTACATAGCCCATAATAAACGCAGGCGCTAACGCCGCATTACCGCCAATAGAATAGGCCATATAAGCTGCAAGCACAGGTACCATCATAGCAAAACCATAAATTGCTACTTGCTGTAAATCAGCAAAAAACTGATTACTTGGCAAAATCGTATCGTTGGTTACATCACCTGTCATTAACACAATCGAAAAAAGAATACCTGAAGCAATAATAACGGGTAAAAATTTGCTGATTCCGGTATTTAATGCACGAAATATTTCTTTACCAATACTGTCTTTTACTACTTTAGTTGACATTTGTTCGGCATTATTGAAAATGTTGACCGTATTTTTCACGGCTTCGCCTGTGCTTACTTTAATGACGTTTTTATATGGTTCTAACCGCTCGGCATTTTCAATTGAAATATCAGTGGCTAATATAATCACATCTGCAGTTTTTAAATCGTGTTCGGTTAATGGATTATCAATACCTGCTGCGCCTTGAGTTTCTACTTTACAATCCCATCCCCGTTTTTTTGCCTCATTTTCAATCTTTTGTTTAGCAATATAAGTGTGAGCCATACCAGCAGTACAGGCACAAATTGCAACAATCTTCTTTTTGTCAATCGCACTATTATTCATACAAACCTCGAACTTTATCTACTAATGACTGGGTATCACTATTAAGTAAAGTTGCAATAAAATCATCATCCGCTAAATGAGTTGCTAATTTAGCAATAATCGCTAAATGCGCCTTGTTGGCATGTTCTGGCGCACCAATCATAATCACCAACTTCACTTGGTTACCATTATTCCAAATGATGCCATCAAGATATTTCCCCACCACAATAAATGGCGTTTTTACTGCGCTACTTTTTGCATGAGGCAAAGCAACATCGGGTAACACATCGGTTTCCATCTCTTGCTCATGAGCCATCACATCATCAAAAAAAGTTTCAACATTAGTTAAATAGTTTTGACTGGCATTGGACATTAAATGAATAACCGATGATTTTTGATTAACGATATCACTGGTAAGCTCAACCGATAAAACAGGTATTGACTGCATATACCGCTCCTCTTTAATTAAAAATAGATATTTAAATTTACTGATTTTTATGATCTCTGTTTATTAAATATACAATGAATTATTTTCGGTGACACTAATTTTGTCTTATCAAGAGTTAGAGCAAGATCACAAATATGCACAATTCAATTTTACGTTTTAACGAGCAATTCCAGTGTAAACAGCTCAAAAATAATGACTAATGTGTGTTAAAGTCTATAAATCGCTCGCTTTAGTACCTTTTTACTAAAAATTAGCTTGCATAATTATCATAATGTGGCAGAATTCCTTGCCGCTTTAAGCGGGTAAAAAGGCAAAACTATACTTAGTAGTTTTTTATTGTTTTTTGGGACAGAGGAGCAAAGTCATGTCCGCAATAAAAATGAAACGAGTTTTAACCACACCTGCATTGATTGCATTTGGTTTAGCTTATATGGTTCCTTTGGGGATCTTTACCACTTATGGGGAAGTCACTGTTGATAGTAATGGTCACTTACCTATAGCCTATATCATCACCTTAGCCATGATCTTTTTTACAGCATTGAGTTATTGTCGAATGGCAAATAAACTGCCGATTGCTGGATCTGCCTACTCGTATGTACAACATACTTTTGGTGGAAAAGTTGGATTTTTGGTAGGTTGGGCACAAATCCTTGATTATCTATTTTTACCAATATTGAATTATTTGGTTTTAGGTATCTACCTGAATGAAGCATTTCCAAGCATTCCTGCTTATGTTTTTGTATTGGGTTCATTAATCAGTGTAAGCTTTTTAAATTATTTAGGGATTAAACTGATTAACTCTGTAAACTTTACATTGATTATTGTACAAATGATTTTTATAGGGTTATTTATCTTTTTAACTTTAACTAATGTTAATCTTACCCCTGAGGCAATGATGAAACCTCTGCAAGTTAATGCAGGAGATTTTAGTGGCTTAATGTCTGGAGCGGCAATATTATGTCTTGCCTTTTTAGGTTTTGATGCCATAGCGACTTTAGCCGAAGAATCTAACGATGCACAAAAATCATTACCAAGAGCAATTATCTGGACAGTTCTAATTGCTGGCTGTATTTTTCTAGTCGTATCGTATTGTGCTCATCTGGCATATCCTATGTGGACAGATTTTGTAGATAATAAAGATACAGCCAGTTTAGTCGTCGTTCGTCGAGTGGGTGATATAAGCCAATTAGGCGGTAATTTTATGTATAACTTCTTCCAAGCGGCATACTTAACTGGTGTTTTTGCATCAGCCATGACAGCGCAAACCAGTGTATCAAGAATTTTTTATGCTATGGGACGTGAAGGTGTTTTGCCTAAAAAAATCTTTTATAAAATTCACCCTCGTTATAGAACACCTTATTTATCGATTATTTTTGTCGCCTGTTTTTCATTGTTAGCGCTGGTATTAGATCTTAGTTTAGTGGTGTCGATGATAAGCTTTGGCGCATTAGTGGCTTTTACTTTTGTCAATTTATGCGTGATTAAAAGTTACTTAGGGGATTCAAAAGCGAAAACAGCATTACTGCTATTTAAATATGGATTATTGCCTGCGATTGGTGTTTTACTTTCACTATGGCTATGGACCAGCCTTGATGCAACGGCGATGATTGTTGGTTTAGTTTGGTTAGCAATTGGATTTTTCTATCTACTTTATCTAACTAAAGGCTTTACTGCTTTATTGCCATCGATTGATCATCATGAATTAAATTCAATCATCAAAGATTAAGTTCTTATAAATTGGTCTACTTTAAAGTATCTAGTTACTGCCCTTTTAAAACAACTCCGTCGACCTAAGTCGACGGAATAATAATCTTGTAAGCGTGGCTATTTGTTTAACCGATTACTCACCAAAACCACTAGCAAATAATTCGCGAATTTCATCCATTGCGGCTTGTTCGTCTTCACCATCACAAATAATTTCAACAGTTGAACCACCTTTAACGCCAGCACCAAGTAATCCCATCATGCTTTTTAATTTGATTGCTTTGTCATTATAAACAAGTTCAATTGATGATTTGTAACGACCTGCTAATTTAACAAGTGTGGTAACAGGGCGAGCATGAAGACCAGTTGAATTTTTTACTACCATTTGTTCTTTTAACATACTAAAGTCCTTATTTATATCTTTACGTTAATACAATGAATGGTATTTATATCATAAATTGAGTTATTTTGCTCTTTTTTTGCATACAAATTTCGATAAAAAAATTAAAAAATTAACTACACGATGATCGGCTGAAATTTACATTAATTATATAGCGAAATTGTACGCTTATCTGTGTTTTAGTATTTTGTTAAATTCAATTCACCCAAAAAAGAGAAACGAATAGACTCTGTAATATATCGATTATAATTGTATTTTTGCCAGAATTTTAAATATCAACATATATGATCAATCCTTTTTCAGCTCCTTAAATAAAGCTATACAAATAATTGTATTGAAGCTATTTGTTCATTTTTACGCGATAATTGAAATTAACACAATTAAAATTAACATGTTATCTAAATAAATGACGTTACAATAATTAGGTATGATTTCATCATAGATAGAGGCGAATAACGATTTTGAATAGAATAAAACTAAAGTGTTTCTGGTTTTGAATGCTTAATAAGGGCTTTATTTAATATTAAAAGCCCTTAATAACAATTTATTTATATCAGTTAAACAATTCGTTGCAATTGGGTATACTTTAACGAACTGACCATAAAATGCAAACGATTGAGTACATTGACTTCACCAGCACCGTCGTCAAAATCTAAATAGAGCAAATTAAGTTTAGGGTTAAGATCACGCATCCGTTTTTCTACCCCTTTTGATACTACATGATTAGCAATACAACCAAATGGTTGAAAGCTAATGACATTATTAATACCATATTCAGCAAAGGTCATAATACCGGCTGGAATCAACCAACCTTCGCCAAATTGATTGGCTAAATTAAGAATTTGCTCGGCTTTTTTAGCGATATCACGGATATTATGAAACGGCTGATAATATTTAAAATCCGATAAAATCTGATTAGTTTTATTGATATAGCGTTGGGCCACTTTTTCAAAAAAGAACAGTAATGACGATAGATAACTTTTTGGTAAAAGATGATTATCAATATTACTGTCATAATTGACAAACACTTGAGCAAAAAATTCAATCATAGGTGGAATTACTGGCTCAATTCCCTGATCGACTAACCATTCGACACTATGCTGATTGCCAAAGCTGTTATATTTTACATAGATTTCACCAACAATCCCTATTTGTGGGCAATCTTTATTGACGGTTTCAACCTGATTAAAATGCTCAACAGCTTGAGCCAATAACGCATAAATCGCTCTATGCCCTTTTTGCTCATTAAGTAGCTGCTGTAGCTTTCTAATGTACAGCTCTTTAAGTTGATTAGCTTGTTGTTTCACTTTGGCCCTAGGTGCCACCGCGTAATACATTTTCGATAATGAATCAGCAAATAACATAGCAAAAAAGGTGGTTGGCAGAGTTTTAAGCCAATTAATTTTAAAGCCAGGTTGTTCACTTGCATTCATATTATCGGTACTAAGTGACACAATCGGCACATCTTCAAAACCATTACTAATCATGGCTTTTTTGATTAACGACAGATAACTGCTCGCACGGCATTGCCCACCGGTTTGCGTGATACCAATTGCCACTTCATCACGATTATATTTACCCGATCGTAACGCTTTAATCACATCGCCAACAATAATCGTTGCTGGGTAGCAAATTTCGTTATTACAGTACTTTAATCCCCACTCAACCGAGCTTTTATCTGGTTTTGGTAACGTTTCTAGCTTATAACCTGATAATGCAAAAATCGGCGGTAATAACGGTGAATAAAAATCAGAAATAAATGGCGCTAAAATAGTACGACGCTGTTTATCCTTTTTACTGAAAACTGCCGTTTTTTTACGTTCCATCATTTTCAATGGTTGATGTTGATTCATACGAATTGATTCGATAATCGATCGTAAGCGTAAACGGACAGAACCCGTTGCGGTGATCTCATCTACACGAATGATCGTACAAGTTTTACCCTTCGATTCTAAGATTGCTTTACACTCATCAGTGACAATCGCATCAGGCCCACAACCAAATGAATTGAGCTGTACAAATTGAATATTATTCGGTTGCTGTGCAACAAATGAAGCGGCAGCATATAAACGATTTGGATAGCTCCATTGTGAACAAATTTGCAGTTCTGGCGATAATTGATGAATGGCACCTAATACCGAATCTTCGGTAATAACATCACAGCCTAGCGCATTTAAAATTTCGGGCGTTTTGTGATTAATTAAACTATCACTATGATATGGCCGTCCAGCTAAAATAAACACATAGCGCCCAGTTTGTTTGGCATTATTAAGTACTTCAACCGCTTTACTGTATAAATCATGTTTAAACTCAGCTTGTGCAATTAATGCAGCTTCAAACGCTTTGTCGGCAACTTTTTTGTCGATACCTAACGAAGTTAAATAATTGATACAGCCTTTTTTAAGTAACTTACTATTGGTAAAGTTAATAACGGGATAATCTAATGGAATGCGAAATTTTTCTTCGGGATTGATCGCACTGTGGATCACTTCAGCATAACTGCTGACAATTGGACAATTATAGCTATTAACCGCATTGTCAAACTGAGCTGATTCAAACACAACCATCGGCATAAAAATACGATCGACCTTCTGTTCAATCAACTCCATGATATGACCGTGCACTAATTTTGCCGGAAAGCAAATGCTATCAGACATTACCGTTCCAGCCCCTTTTTCATAAATACTTTGTGTTGAAAAAGGTGAAAGTGTCACGTTTATACCACTTTGAGTCAATAACGTGTGCCAAAAAGGGAAGTTTTCATATTGCCCTAATACACGAGGAATACCAATATTAATTTTAGCTTCGGCATTAACCACATTAGTTCGTTTAAATAGCAGATCATTTTTATAATCAAACATATTAAACGAGCTGTTATCGCGATATTGATTATTACTTAAAAAACGTTCACATTTATTACCCGAATAGTAACGTTGACCGTTGGCAAATCGGTAGATGATAATATCGCATTTATTTTCACAACCTTTGCAGCGAGACGGTTTAGCTTTATTGTCTTTTGCTTTGTGAAGATTATCTAAACCAATAAATTGCGAAGCTGTAGGGTGCGCTAAATAATGGTTTTTAGCGACCAACGCTGCGCCATAAGCTCCCATTAACTCAGGAATATTAGAACTGGTAATTTGCGCACCGGTTAACTGTTCTAACGCACGAAATACCGCAGGATTTTTAAAAGTACCGCCCTGCACCACAATATGATCGCCCAGTTTACGCATATCATGCAGTTTCAGCACTTTATGAATGGCATTTTTAATCACAGAAAACGCCAGTCCTGCCGAAATATCACCCATGGTGGCATTTTCACGCAATGCCTGCTTCACTTTAGAATTCATAAAAACAGTGCAGCGCGTTCCTAAATCACATGGATTAGAAGATTGACACGCGGCATCAGCAAAATCAATAGTATTAGAGTTAAGTGATTTGGCAAAAGTCTCAATAAACGATCCACAACCCGATGAACAAGCTTCGTTTAATTCGATATGATTAACCACACCATTAGCAATAAAAATGGCTTTCATATCTTGGCCGCCAATATCCATCACAAAACTGACATCAGGATCGATATGTTTAGCTGCGGCAAAATGCGCCATGGTTTCGACCAAACCGTCATCAATAGCAAAAGCGGCTTTTAATAGTTCTTCACCATAACCTGTCACACCGGTGCGAGCAATAATAATCTCCTTACCTGATGCAGTAATTTCATCGTTTAATTTAGTTAAGCCATGAATTAAGGCGCTAATTGACTGACCATTGTTGGGTGCATAATGCGTAAATAACAGCTCATTATCTTCACTAACAAGCGTAATTTTGGTGGTAGTAGAGCCACTGTCAATGCCTAAAAAAGCATTCTGTTTTTGATAATCTGCTAAATTGCATCTAGCAATTTCGATATATTTGCGCTTCTTTTTCCAATTATCAAATGACAACGACTCATTAAACAACGGTTTTAATCTAAATGATTCATTAACTTTAATTTGAGTAGAAGCATTTAATCGTGCAATAAAATCTGTCAACGAAAGCTCGGTTCGCTCAATAATGTGAATTGCAGCACCCCAAGCGGACAGTAAGGTCGGATGTTCGGTGGTAACAACCTGATCATCTGTTAATTTTAGCGTATTTAGTGCGGCTTTACCTAATGTTGGGATAAATGAGAAAGGCCCACCAATTAACATCACTTTTGGCACAATATCATAGCCACGAGCCAAGGTGTTGACTAGCTGAATACATACGGCATGTAAAACTGAATAAGCGATATTTTCTTTCGAGACATTGCGGCTAATTAAATTTTGGACATCGGTTTTGGCAAAAACACCACAACGAGAAGCGATAGGAAAAATTTGGTCATGATTTTGAGCAAGCGCATCAAACTGCTGAACGGGAGTATTAAGCAAAGTTGCCATCTGATCGATAAATGCGCCGGTTCCCCCTGCACAGCTACCATTCATTCGAATATCGGGTGGTCGATCGGGAAAAAAGAAGATCATTTTACTATCTTCACCACCAATATCTATCAACGTCCGTACTTCAGGATATTTGCGTTGTACCACTTCCGATGCTGCAACCACCTCTTGAATAAAGGCGATATCGGCTTTTTCGGAAATGCCCATTCCGGCAGAACCCGTCACTTTTACAGACAAGCGTATATCATCACCAAGCTTCTGTTTAATTTCACTGAGCAATTGAAGTACTGTTGCCACAATATGCGTATTATGGCGTACATAATTAGTATAAACAAAATTGTCATGTTCATCTAACACAACGCATTTTGCTGTAGTGGAACCCACATCCAATCCGAGCCTATATATTTTTGACATAATAAACTCACATTTTATTAATTTAGATTTAATTTATTACAAAATTGGTAATAAATCTCAAATTATTAATTTTATTTTTATATAAATCATTATAACCAGATCTTAGTTCTTTTTAATAGGGATGGATAAAAAATCCCCTAAAACAAAAGCGATACACAATAATAATTTATCTTAAGAAGGCGTGATGTGATTTGTAATTCTGTCTAAAACTAACTGGAATCTGACCTATATCATACAAATATAGGTCATAACAATTATAAAATAATCAGTAATCTAATGAGTTTGCAACGGCTTAAAGTGCTTTTTCTAAACCTTGTTTAGCAATGGTAATCACATTTTTTAGATCGACACCTTGAGCTTTAGCAGCAAAAATACAGCCACAATAACATTGACGATAAACATCATATTCTTTGCAAAGTTCAATAGACCGTTTATAACCATTGTTCTTTTTAAAATCAGAAGGGAGATAATTAACAGAAAAGATCTCTTGGATCTCAAATCCTAATTCATTAATTTTTTGACTGTTCTTTTTAGGGCTGAGCGTCAATGCACTTGCAAAATAGTCAAATCCTAACTCTTGCGCTTTAATTGCCGCCAAATCTAAACGCATTTTATAACAAATATGGCAACGCTCACCGCCTTCGGGGGCATCGCGCAAATGACCAACTTGCTTAATAAACTCTGCTGGCTGATAAGGTGCTTCTAAAAATTGTACGTTATTTCCGGTCTTTTGATTAAAATCAGCAATAAATTTTTGTTGCACCACACTTCGATACTCATATTCAACGCGTGGATGAATATTAGAATTCGCAAAATAAATAGTAATATCGGCATATTGTGCTAAATACTCCAATACATAAGTACTACAAGGTGCACAACAGCTGTGAATCAATAATTTAGGACGAACCGCACCCGACTGCCAATCGGCAATGACTTCTTTTAAAACGGAATCATAATTAACTTTATTATGTGGGTTTAATTTATCAAGAATTGTTTTCGCATTAATTAACATGAGGGCTCATTTATTTATTATTTTGATGATAGTAGTCATTATTGGTCGCTATAATATAGCGTTATAGATTTACGTCAAGATAAACGCGCCAATTTTTATACTGAAACACATATATTCCCTTAAACTTTCCGGCAAGTTTATTACCTAAAGTGAGTTCAATATTTGTTAACTATTTTCGCATAGTGCTAAAAGATCTTCATAAGTTAACTTATGCTTATTGCTGTTACACCAGCTTGCCGCTTGCTTTGCCATTGCAGCTTTAAGTGACCGACTTAATTTAAATGGACGAATGACCTTTTTTGAAAAATTAAAAAGAAACACATATTGTTGTGATTGGCTAGGATAGATGCCTAGACAATAAAAAAACGCAATCTCTTTACCTTGGTTATTCATACATAAAATTAGCTGATCTACGCTAAAATCCTTTTCATATTTTTTTTCTACCAGTAAGCAATCGCGATTCATATCAAATTTTATAGTTGGATGCTTTCTGGCGACGACTTCTTCAGCCAGTTGTTCATCCTCATCGCTTAAATAAGAATCCCAAACCAAAAGTCCTAATTCAATCATAGGATTTATTGCTAAATAATTGGCTAAAGTTGGAATAGATGCTTTTGTAATACGTTGATGTAGGGTTTTATAATTCTGTAAATATCGATCAAATTTTTGATCACTAGATTTTATCACTTCTGGTAATTGTTTGAGTTGTTCGATATCAGCTAAATAATCTGCATACAGATTTTTGTTTTGTATCATTACACATGTGTCACGATTGAGGCCGATACCTATGTTAGTAAAATTTGCACTACCAATAATCACCTTTTCCGTCTCTACTTCAGATTGAATCAAATAGAGTTTCCAATGGACACTTTGGTTATAGCGAAAATCGACATAAAAACTGAATTTATCACAATTTTGCGCTTTTTGCTGGCAAAACTTAATAAAATCTGGCGAGTTAAAAGCATTAATGGTGCTGATAATCAGTTCCAACTTAATACTATTATCTTCTAGTAATTGTTCTACTATCATTTCGGTATGACTGGCAAAAGCAGAAACAATGCTGATTTTTTTATTGCCCTTTTTCAATAACGCATTCTCTAAATCATCATTATGAAGAATTTTCATACTTTTCCTTATCTTTTTTTCGACTTAACGCGCTTTACCCTAAAACTAGCAAGACTACCACACTTTAACTGGCAATGAGCTAGAAATAAATCGGTAACTGTTATCAGTAATAGTAAACACTGATTAACAGCTACCCTCTGTGTTATTACCTCACCAGTCATCAAAATAGCATAAAAGATGAAAAAAATAACATATTTAAACTATAGCGTTCTTAATCCAAACTTATATTTAATTCTTTTTAGCATCAACAAATATATTAAAGGTTAGTTTTATAATATGTTATTTTTTAAAACACACATTCATTTTTGTTCAATAAAGGAGTTATAATTATCACAATAATTTTCAGTTATAAGATTTAGGCTTCCAATTGAATGTTCAACTCATTAACCGTTTAAAAAATCTGCAATTATATAAAAAAAGACATTCAAATAGTGTGCTACTATGGCGTGAAATTTATCCATTAGCTATGCCAATCTTTATAGAAAATCTTTCAGTGATATTGATGGGTATTTTTAGTACCTTTTTAGTTAGCTGGATAGGTAAAGCGCAAATGGCGGCTGTCGGTTTAGCTGAAAGCTTTAATATGATTATCATGTCATTTTTTATGGCAGTAGCATTAGGAACCTCTGTAGTAGTTGCGTTTAGCTTAGGTCGTCATAATCGTAAAAAAGCGGTTTTTGCTGCCAGACAATCCATTACCCTATTAGTATTAGTATCCGTGCTATTATTTGGATTTGTCGAATTCTCGGGCTATTGGATTGTTGATATCATTGCTGGAAAAGCCGATCCCGAAGTTAAACATTTAACCTTAACATTTTTACGATTAACAGTATTAGGCTACCCTGCATTAGCGTTTATTTTGGTGGGATGTGGTGCATTAAGAGGCGCAGGCAATACCAAACTGCCCATGTACCTAAACATCATTATGAATATTTTAAATATCTCGATTAGTTATGTACTTATCTATGGAATTGGCAGTTGGCAAGGTTTTGGCTTTATTGGTGCAGGTATTGGTTTAACAACATCGCGTTATTGTGGCATGTTTTTTATCTTATTAGTCTTGACGATAAAACCTAGTCGTGCGCTTTTTATTCCATTGAGAAGTTACTTTCATTCATTTAATGCTAGAATTTTGGTTGATATTCTTAGCATCGGTATTCCAGCTAGTGTTGAATCAGTGATGTTTAATGTTGGCAAATTACTGACGCAAACGTTTGTTGCCGGTATGGGCACGTCAACGATTGCAGCAAATTTTATCGCTTTTTCCATTGCAGGACTGCTTAATTTACCGGGTGGAACTTTAGGTGCAACCTCAACCATTATAGTTGGAAAACGCCTTGGTATGGGGCAAATCTACCAACCAACCAGACAACTAAAATTTATTTTTCAATTTACCAATATATTGCTCTGTTTGATTGCATTTGTGACAATGCCCTTTGCTGGCCTACTCAGTTCACTTTATACCAATGATCCTGAAGTTATCGAAATATCAAAACATTTACTGTGGTTAAATGCTCTATTTACGCCATTTTGGGCTTCGTCTTTTGTGTTACCTTATGGGTTTAAAGGTGCCAAGGATGCCAGTTATACTATGTGGGTGGCAATTGGTAGTATGTGGATGTGCCGAATTGTCGTTGGTTATCTATTTGGTGTTTATCTTGGCTTTGGTGTAATTGGCGTGTGGTTTGGAATGTTTCTTGATTGGATCATTAGAAGTATATTCTTCTACTACCGCTTAGTCAGTGGTAAATGGCTATGGCGACATCAAAAACACAATTAACTATAAGTTTTCTCATTGAGCTTTTTTAATTGTTCATGATAACGAGTGGTTTAATTAGGATTTAACCATCGACTATACAATTATTAGCTAAAGGTGTTTAAATTTTATTATCAAAAATTTATTATTTACCACGAGTAAAAACCAATTTGAAGGTAGCATAAGTTATCGTTTTGAATAAATTACTATTTAATTAAATAACTTTTTTCATCAAGCGTATTGTTACTATTTTAATTTCATCATGTTAATAACAATCTAAATCTAATATCGTTTTGGGCTTTGCGTGAGTAACAAGTTGATCAGGAGTCCACCAAATTTATATACTCAAATTATAAAAATCCAACAAAATATCATTAGTAACGCAGCACAATGAATACCCCTATTTTTTGTGAATAATATCCGAAGTATGGTATGGCAGACATCGATTAACGTTGAGTTATCATATCAATATCAAATTGTGTTTATATCTTGGCATCATTTCGACTATCTGTACATTACCAAGAGTTTCAAAATTAACAACACCATAAACCTCTAAAAAAATTCTAGTATTTCATTACCAATCAAATGTTGATATTAAAATCTTGCTACTGTTAGTGAAATAAATTGAATAAAACTTTTAAGTAATAAAAAATAAATTAATTACCGACTGTATTTATTGGCTTGTAAATAAGCATGTCGAAAACAACTATTTTATACACGGCGATGAAACAACTGAAAACATATTGTCTGGCATAAGCAAGAAATGGGCAAAAATTTTTGGTTGTTTGTTAATTTGAAAGTAATTTACCTAAACAATTGAATTGGTTAACTTTAAATCACAAGGCATCGTTACAGCTAAACTTTTCTACATTAATATAATGCCCCAAAATTGTAATAGCATAAATTTATAATAATTAACTTTTGTAATAACTCATTTTCAAGGATTGATAGCGTTAAAAAAGTGCGATTATTCCTTTGATTACCAAATTGTTTATTAGATGACTTTCCATAGATTTACTTTTTATCATTGGTTAGATAATTAAATATCACAATAAAATTTGTGATATTTATCACATTAACCATATATCGTAATTTCAGTACGCAAAATCATAATATTGTTTTGATAATGAATTTTATACACTCAATCCATCGTTGTTTATTTTCAATAATTCGAAATAGAAACAAATATGCTTAAAAACTGTTTAGAAAACAGTGTGTTTATATATAATTATAAGGAGATGATGATGGATAATAAAAGATTATCAGTCATGGAAAAAATAGGCTTTGGAATGGGTGATGCAGCATGTGGAATTGTTTATTCATCAGTCACCATGTTTTTGACCTACTTTTATACCGATATTTATGGACTATCAGCTGCCGCAGTCGGAATCATGTTTTTAGCAACACGAATTTTTGATGCCATTATCGATCCTATTACCGGTATGGTAGCCGATAGAACTAAAACTCGCTGGGGAAGATTTCGACCTTGGTTAATTTGGTTTGCCATTCCCTATGCTGTGCTTGCAGTCATGACCTATACTACACCTGATTTTGGTTACTCTGGTAAACTCTTATATGCCTACATTACTTATGCGTTGTTGATGCTATGCTATACCTTTATTAACATCCCTTATTGTGCACTAGGAGGGGTCATTACGCGTGATGAAAAAGATCGTCTTTCTGCACAATCATTTCGTTTTACCATCTCATCAGCAGCTGGACTAATGGTGTCAATCGGTACTCTATTTTTGGTGGATTGGTTTGGTAAAGAGAATAAACAACTCGGCTTTCAAATGACAATGGCAGTAATGGGCATTATTGCTATTGCGATGTTAGTGTTTTGTTTTGCAACCACTAAAGAACGCGTAACACCCATTGAAGATAAAAATGTCAGCATAAAAAAAGATTTAAAATGTCTGCTAGCTAACGATCAGTGGTGCATTGTTGCTATTATTACGTTTTTTTCTAGCATGGCTGGGGTGATGCGTAGCTCAGCAACACTCTATTATGCAACTTATTTAATGATGGGCGGTATTAGCTCGGCAGCGGGAACAGCGATGAAATCAGCTTTTGTGTCAACCTCAGTAATTGGCACTATTTTAGGTGCAATGGCTGCTGGATATTTTGCTAAACGTTTTACCGCGATTCAATTATTTAAAAATATTAATTTAATTTTGTTTGCAATTGGCGTCATTATGTTTTTTATTCCACCAGTTTGGTTAGCTGTAGTATTCCCTCTTTATTTTTTAATCGGTTTTTTCCATTCAATGTATCAACCCTTCAAATGGAATATGATGGCGAATGCAGCCGATTATGGTGAATGGAAATTTGGTCGACGCGCTACAGGCTTGTCATTTTCTGGAAACTTATTTGCACTTAAATTGGGTATGGCAATAGCGGGCGCATTGGTTGGTATTTGCTTAGGCTTATTGGGTTATCAAGCTGGTGTGGATGTGCAAACGCCACTTGCAACGATGGGCATTATTGGGCTGTTAACTATAGGACCTGCGTTTTCATATTTGTTACTTTGGTGGCTTATGCGTTTTTATAAATTAGATGACAAAATGATGGAAAAAATTCAACAAGATTTACTTGCCAAACAAAAAAATATTGAAAACAATAACTAGGATAAAAGTTACGTTAATAACGTAATGTAAAAGGTAATTATATGCGTTTTGATTATTATAACAATCCCATTATCTGTGCTGATTATTCAGATCCAGATATTGTCAGAGTCAAAGACGATTTTTTCATGGTTTCATCTAGCTTTAATCATATGCCAGCACTGCCGATTTTGCATTCTAAAGATTTAGTGAATTGGCAAATTATAAATCATGTATTTTCGTCTCTTGATTTACCGGGTTATGATTGTGTGCAACCAGGGAAAGGCGTTTGGGCGCCATCTATTCGATATCATGACCAAAAATTTTGGGTATTTTTTAGTACGCCCGATGAAGGAATATTTATGTGTAATACGCATAACCCATGGGGGCAATGGAGTAAACCACATTGCGTAAAACCCGCATTAGGTTGGATAGATCCTTGTCCATTTTGGGATGATGATGGTCAAGCCTGGTTAGTTCATGCTTTTGCACAAAGCCGTTCTGGCATCAAGCATAAATTACAGCTGTTTCGTATGAGTAATGATGGCACGGCTTTAATTGACGATGGAAGAATTATTTATGATGGCACAGCCGACTTACCAACACTTGAGGGTCCAAAACTCTATAAAAGAAACGGTTGGTACTATATTTTTGCGCCAGCTGGCGGCGTTGAAACCGGTTGGCAAACCGTATTACGTAGCCAACACTTAGAGGGGCCTTGGACTGCTCGTAATGTCTTATTTCAAGGTAATACCACTATTAACGGTCCCCATCAAGGCGGCTGGGTTGAACTTGATAATAATCAATGCTGGTTTGTACACTTTCAGGATGCCAATTTATATGGACGAATCGTACATCTACAACCAATGCACTGGGGTGATGATGATTGGCCAAGAATCGGAACCGCCATCGATGATAACTGCGGTCAACCTGTTGTGTCATATCCAAAACCATTAACCACTTGTAATTCAGATGATTATACCATGCAAACGAGCGATGACTTCAAGCAAGGCAAGATCGGTTTACAGTGGCAATGGCAAGCCAATCCTCAAAAAAATTGGCTTGCAGAACAGAGCGATGGCTTAACGTTAAATTGTTACCCACTACCAATACATAACAAACAACAAACACTCTATTTTGCTCCTAATTTGTTATTACAAAAATTTTCGTCATGGCAATTTACTGCTGAAACTGCATTAGAGCTCAATACAAACAATTCGGGTGATTTTGCAGGTTTGATCATTTATGGCGAACGTTATGCGGCCCTAACCCTTTGTTATAAAAATCATCACTATTTTTTATGTTATCGATATGGTTGGATGAAAGATGCTGGGATAGTTGATGAAAATAAAGAAATAATTACTGAACTGGATTCACCGAATTGCCAATTAAAAGTTGAGGTCGGATTAAACGGTATTTGCAAATTTTATTATCAAGATACCAATAAAGTGTGGCAAAAGATCAGCCGTGATTTTGCGGCAGGCAAAGGCAAATGGGTTGGCGCGAAAGTAGGTATTTTTGCTGCCAGCGAAGCAAAACAAGCAATAAGTGGTAA
Source organism: Gilliamella sp. B2824 (assembly GCF_026536245.1). Classification (NCBI taxonomy): domain Bacteria; kingdom Pseudomonadati; phylum Pseudomonadota; class Gammaproteobacteria; order Orbales; family Orbaceae; genus Gilliamella; species Gilliamella sp. B2824. The sequence continues at coordinate 178,988 of NZ_JAFNON010000005.1, forward strand.
AGGTAAATTCAAGTATTTTGAAATTATTGCCAAATAGATCACAATGCAAGGTAATATCAAAAGTAAATATACTATTTTTGATATTACCTATTTATGTCAAATTAGACCACTGTTAAACAACGATATAGCTAGATGAACTTATAGCTTTATGATACAAAAAATTGTAATTGAGTTATAAAATTTATTACAGCTAAATAAGCATAAATGACTAATATTTCTTAATTTAAATTCTGAGCCTATTATCAACATCACGATTTATAACGATCATTATTACTACTTGTTTAAATAGCAAGCAATAACAATGCGTTAAGTACCACTTATTTATAAATTGACCACTGATTAGTGTAATAGTAACCAGTGGCCAATGCATATTCTTATCATTAAATTTTAGTCATAAATGATTGGTAAATTAAATGCTAGTTTTAGTAATTAGTATATTAGTTTACAGCTTATCCAATAACTGTGCCTTTTTCGCGTTAAATTCCTCTTGAGTCAAGATACCTTCATCAACCAGTTGTTTGAGCTGTTTTAATTGGTTAATAATTTGTTCGTTATTAGCCGTCGCTGCGGTATTTGTGGCATTATTTTTATTTAAATCAAACGATTTTGCTAAATCTAAACCTGCACCAAGTTGTAAACCTGCACCAGCCAGTCCACCTTCATTTTGAGCTGCATCGCGTAATGCTTTGAGTTTTTCATGCTCGACATAATCTAAACCGACCTCTTTGGCAGATAATGCATCCGTTCTTGAATTAGCTATTTTACTAATGCGCTCTAAAGTCTCTTCACTAAATGTGGCGGACTCAATTTGAAAATCCTCTAACAAAAGACCTAATTTGCCAAAGATAGATTGCAAACTCTGTTTAATTTGGTCCGATAATTTAACTAATTGTGAATCAATATTTTGATAAGAATAACTTTCTGTTGCTAATTGTGAGGTGATAGTTGGAATGATACGCGAAATCATTAATTGACTCAGATCGTTTGCGGTATAAACTGATTTACTGCCTACTACTTCGGTAAAAAAATGCTGAGCTTGTTCAATTTTAATTGCATAGGTTCCATAAGCACCAAGTTCAATTGGAAATTGATATACACTATCAATATATTTTATCGGCGTTGATGTGCCCCATTTTTGATTAACCAAACTTGCTAAACGGAAAAAATACACATACATTTTGTGTTCGCTTTCCAAGCTTTGCAGTATTTTAACTAAATTAGTAATGAAAGGATGATTGGATGTAGAAAGTTCATAAATACCCGATTTAGTCATCACATCGATCACTTCACCCTTATAAACTAAAATGCAGCCTTGTCCTGGATTGATAATTAATTTACTGGCATTTTTTACTTCATTAGTTGGCGTTGGAAACTCATAAAATAAAACATTTTGCTCTTGGTTTTTCCACTCTATTACTGTTTTTAGTTGTCTTTTAAAAAAGTTGCCTAATCCCATATCATATTCCTTATACTAGTCATACTTATTATTTTTCATTTACTAAAGTTAGTTTTTTAATGATAGTACCATCAGAAGCTATTTGCGCATACTTATCGCAACTCTGTTTAATGATAAATCCATCATTAAAAGGCATGATCTCTTTTATGGTGATATCATCACTTGATAATGTCCAAATCACTTTACCGTTATTAATATCCAATCGTTGATAATTATAATTTGAATCGGGACTTGCACTAGTTCTGGTTTTTATAATTAATGTATTATCGTCAAAATAGATAATTTCAGGATTAAAATAAAGTCTATCCGGAGTAAGGTTTTGATGAGAAACCAGTTGATATTTTGGATTATCGTAATAAGGAAGACTGTAATTATAGGCGTTTGCCGCATCAGTAAACTTGCCTGAACCATCAGTATTTTGATTACCAACTTTAGCTGATGTAAAAGTGTAATGGCTTTTACCATCAGGACTAATAAAAGTAAATTTAATTAACTTAAAATCCTCACCATAATTATTGGCAAAGCTAAAAGCAGTGTGTTTACTGGTATCATCTGCACTCCGCTCAAAATCTTTAATTGTCATATAAAAATCATTATTATCAACAAAAGCTTTATCCTGCAAAGGGAAATAATAGATCTTTTGCCCATCATCAGTCAGTATATGTAAAACGTGACCAACGGCGCCTTGTGCGGTCGTGATATTGACTGAGGCAATGCCTTTATTAAATTGAGGGTAATTTTGCAATAACGAAGATGTCACATCAGTTAGGGTAAAATTCCTTTTATCAAGTAAAAAAACAGTGCGTTTGCTTGCAACTAGATAGGTTTTATCTTTAGTAAAGTCATATGAAGTCCAATTAACTTTACCAAACTTATCAAATTTCACATTAGCAATTGGGCTTTCTTGCACAATTTTTTCGGAAAGCAAATCATACACAGTAAAATAATACTTTTGTTCATAGGGTAAACCATTGGAACGATTAATGATTCCTATCACAAAAGGTTTATTATCGACTAAAACTAATGAGCAAAAATTATAATTAACACGCAATGTACCACTACTTTGCGCAATTTGCGGATTGGCCGACACTGATTTAGTGGTTGTAGTCTGATTTTGTTGTATTTGCGTAGTTGCGGCTGGGGCATCATAAGAAGGCTTCGATTTAAAAAACATATTGAGCAAACCAACACAAACGCAACCAACCACGATACAGCCTAGAATAACAATTATTTTTAATTTAAAATCACCAAAATACTCATTATCTAAATTAGTTTGTTTATTATCATAAGTGACATTAACATTAATATCATCACTATCTAAAAAATATTCAGTATGACAATTTTCACAACGATAATGATCGGGTTTAATTTCAGTTTTTTGTATGCTACCACAATTTGGGCACTTGATTATTTTGATTTGCTTTGCCATTCCTATTTACTCTTATCATTATTTAATTTTGGATAAATATCGGCTATTTTATCGATTAAATAAGGGAGTGTCACTTGAAATATAGGTTTAAATTTAACGCTAACTTGCCTAATTCATCAGCAAATTTGTAAAACAGATTGAATAAAGTTGCTGCAATAACGATGACTTTTATTTTAATAACAAAGTGACAAAATTAATCACAAAAACAAGTAACGTTATTCAAAACATCGATAAATAGAGACTCAATTGAGATCAAGTAAATCAATTAATAATTATTCTGTTAGTGTAGTAGAGAATTTTAAGTGTAAAAATGAATGATAACAAATAATACACTACCAATTTTGAAAGGAATGATGCCCTGACACTTACAAACAATTGTTTATCATCAAAATATGGATGAATAAAGCGAGATAATTTATAGGAGTAATCTAAAAGAAAGCTTATCTGCTTAATTATAGAAAAGGATGGATAAGATGAATGGAAAAAAATTGGTAGTGTTTGTTTAATTTATTCGGGCTTAGTTGGAAAGGAAATATTCGTATCAGATACATCAATGCGAGTTAATAATATGCGATATTTTTTCCATTGTTTTAGCTGTTCCTCTTCATTAGATTCTTGCATATCTAGATCGATAATATCTTGCAAAATAGCTATTTTTTCGTTAGCTTGATTTATTAGTGAATTTTTCATAACTTGATTTTGTTCAATGGTAGCGTTATTTTCGGCCACTTTATCTTTTACCCATTTTTTCCCGTTCCATTTACAAAATTCGAATGGCTCAAGTAACGTAAACCCTGCTTTAAGTTCACCAAGGTAGTCAATTTTAACAGCGTCTTTTGTTTCAATATTAAAGGCTGTTTTTTCGCGGTTATCTTTGACTAAAACCCATTTACCATCTTGCTCACACGGACAATACCCATCTTTAAACTCAGGAGCAATCCGTAATGCATTGTCAGGTGGCATTGTGTCGTCGTTAGCCTCTAATTGATGTGTGTACGGTTTTAGTTCAGCTGTATTATCATAATAATAATTAATCATATCAAACTCCAAGGTAAATTACAGGTGTCATACCAATGTTAAGTGGGCGATTTTCATTTGCTGTTGGTACTACTCGTGATGCATTGAAATTATATCCGTATGTCTTGGCTTGCATACTTGCAAATGCACCACCATTTTCTGGATTCACTGCATCCCCCCCAGAAAATACACCTTGTGCGTATTTATAATGATTAGTTACAACACCAGTGTCGAAATGTCCCCAAATTTCTCTGATAGCATCATCTTCAACACTACCTACTTGTCGGCTAGCTCCATCAGCGGCTCGCTCAAAAAAACCACGCCCATCGGCAGAAAATGCCGTTGGCACATTAATATATTGTTGTCCATTTATAGTTTTAATCGTAATGCGATGGTCGTTTTTATAATTGGCAGATAAACCATTTAAAACCTTGCCTTGCGGTGAACTTAATAAGTAATTATCGCCATTACGAAAATACCATCCAAATGGCAATTCATCACGTCGAAATGGCATTAAACGTTGGTCACCAATAGCATCTTTAAATACCACATGGCTACCTATCATATAAGTAGGTGTATTATTAACAACTGTTTTAACCGCTGGAATAGCTCCCACAATATCGGCAGAAGCATTCGCCGTCGTTATTGCCTCATACCAATTTTGCTTACCATCATCTTTTGAATCTGTGCGATAATAAATGCGAGGAATCTTGTTATTAACTACAGCTAATTGTTCGACTTTCCAATGCTCGCTGTTACTAGGATACGCAAGTAATGTTGCCGAATCATCCCTACCGTTAAGTGGCAAATTAGGAAAATTGGATGTCCTACATTGATAAAACCCTCCTACCAAGCGTTCATCAAAATTGTTGACAGTAGCACCCGTTTGACCGCCGATACCATAGTCGCCTACTTTTAATGCGGATTTACCATTAATTGCAACATCATCAATATTTTCAAATCTCCACGCGTTTCCATCTTTTGTATACCTAAGCTTTGTAAACCAATCTTTTTTTCCTGCATCATAAAAATAAAATGAGAAATTGTCTCCAGTTGGGCGAATTACTGTTACATTATCAGGATTTTCATAATTGAATTTGATACCGCACGCTTTGTATTCAAAGGTAAGTTGACCTGTAACGGTATCTCCGGTTTTTTTCACAAATGTCGATGTATCTACTGTTGAAGCCCATTGCTTTGCATCTGATGCTGATTTAGCCGCTGCATTCGCTGATGTTTTAGCATTAGTTTCGGATGTTTTAATTAAATTAGCGCTATCGCTAGCGTTTTTAGCTGATACGCTCGCTGCTGCTGCTGATTTATTAGCTGAATCAGCACTTGTTTTGGCTGTATTTGCGCTATCTGTTGCTGATGTGCTTGCCTTTTGGGCGCTGCTTGCATTTTTTGCTGACTCACTAACATAAACTTTACTTTCTTCAATAAGCTTAATAAGTTCTTGTTGAATAGAGTATTGCGAAATTATTGTAACAACGCTTCCATCAGGTGCTGTCAATGTAACTTTACCATCACCCGTTAATATTGTCTGCCAAGCATTAAGTTGTGTTTGATAATAATTTAGCATTTCAGAAATACGTAATGCTAAACTTTCAATTGAAACAGTTGGTGATGTAGGGATTTGATATATTACCCCTGTTTTACTTTCTCCACCATAATCATCTGCCAACGTTAATTGCGTATCAGACTGTACGGATGCTATCTCATAAATTTCAATTTGATTAGATGATTGTAGCAATAACATTCTACCAGCAGAAATACCCAACAACTGATTAGCCCATTTAGTGCCAATCCCTGTCACGATGTTACTGCCTTTTGTTACATTGATTGTACCTGTTTTGTACCAAGACATAGTATTCCTCGAAATTTGAATATAAAAATCTAATAATTTTTGTTAGTTAATCAATAAACCCGCTAGAGTTATTTGTCAGCAACACCACTGAATTAAAGCCAAAAATATATGTGAATGTTCCTTGATCTGGTTTATTGACTGTTACTGATACATCGATCCGTTCACCTAAACTAAACGGAGGAATTGATAGGCATAAATTTTCAATTTTTCCATCACGATAAAATTCATTTAAACTAAATGGGTATTGGTTATTAAATAATAATCGGATATTACCTCTGATATAATTTTGGGGTCTGGAAAATTGGTCGTATACATTAATTTTAATGTCACCAAGAAATGCTAAAGTTTGCGGTAATCCATTACCTTCAATACTCATAACGAATTCATTTTCGTTCGGATTACGCTCGTACAAACCAACTTTTTTTTGGAAAAATTTAGCAGAAACAATATTTCCTTTAATTTGATTAACATTGAGAACACCTTTTATGTTACAGTTTTCATTAATTACAACATTATTCAACTCCCCTGAGGTTGCCTTTAACTTTCCTGTTATATCGGCATTTACCGCAGTGAGTTTCCCTTCGTTTTTTAATAATTGCCAACCAGAAACTCCGTATTGGTAATTATCAGATTGAATGATATTACCAATTTTTGCACTATCAATTGACGCATCTCTAATTTTTGCATTAGTAATCGTTCCATTACCGATTACTGCATCATTAATAACTACCTGATTGCCCTGTGTGGTGAATACCATTTGAGGGTTACCGTTGGCATGGTTCATAATTGAAAATCGGTCTTGCAAGAAGATAACATTTGATTGCATACCTGCTGAGGTATTTTCAACGCCCATAGTCATCCCTGCAACATACTGCCTACCATTATTATCGATCTCCACTCTCATTGTGCGGTAGGCAGATAATTTACCGTTGGTGTCTTGGATGGCTTTTGACACATCATTAACTTGCGCAGACACATTACCAATATGGGTATTAATTGAGCTAATACTATTAGCCTGTGAAGTAATTACATTACCTTGCTGGGTAACTTTTGTATCCATTTGATTAATAGCTGTTGCATTATTTTTAACACTATTATTTACACTATCTATTGATGATGATAATTGCGTTAGAATGTTACTTTGAGACTCAATCGATTCACCTTGTTTTACAGTCGTTTGTTTAAGTTCATTGATAGAAGCGTTCGCGCCATTTAAATTTGATGAGATTTCGGTCAATTTAACTGCGGTTGCTTCACTTTCATTTACAACCAAAGCTTTCGTTTCTTTTATTTCAGCATGAGCATTACCGATTTCTTTTCGCCACCTTTGAGAATCAACATCATTTGCTAAAGCGTTTTCAATAATGGACTTAGCATTTTCGATTGATAAACGTGTATTTTCAGCCAGCATAGTAGTATGGTCTGTGATTGAGCTGGTGTTATTATTTGTTTGTTCAACTAATGAGTTCCATGCGTCAGTCTCTTTTATTTCCTCAAAAATGTGATCGGTTAAGTCATTGGTATTGGTGCTAGAAATACCTTGCACCCAATCGGTCCAATCACTCACATTACCAATTTTATCAACTAAACGAGCACGATAGAAAAAGGTTTGACCAATTGCAAGTCCCATTTGTGAATAGCTGCAACTAGGATAACTGACATTAGAAAGTAATCTTGCATCTTCTTCATTTTCATTGTTGGAATATTGAATTTCAGTATGGCTGGTATCGCCCGCACCTTTAGGAAAGGACCAAGTTAAATCTATACCCAATATCACATCATCACTTGCGCTAAAGCCGACAGGTTTTTCAGGTGTTCCAACTTTGCCTTTAATGAATTTTGATTGTGAATATGCCCAAGGTGATGATGTATCAAGCGCATTAACAGCGCGAACACGCACATCATATGTACCAGAATATACACCTTCAATGGAAAAATTAGTTCCATTAGTTTTGCCAATATTTTTCCAAGATGAATTATCTTTTCGCCACTGAGCAATATAATTTGTTGCACCTTCAACGGCATCCCACTGAGCATTTAAACATGAAATAGACAGCCCTTGTGAGATATAGCTACTTTCAAAAACACTAATATTTTTTGGCGGTGACACCGCTGTTGGTGGTACCACAGTAATTGGCTTAGGCTCAATTCTAATGCCTTCATCAATAAATTTAAATTTATTCGGATCATGTTGCACTGCTGTAATATTAAATTTACCATTTTCGCCAGCAGATATCGAGGTTACCCGAAAATATTGAATAGCAACATTATCACTGTCAATACACCAGACCGCTCCAGCGACAGGTGTTATTTTATAGTTTGCAGTCACCGTTATTGTTTGCCGATCTTCACTAATTGATCTAATCGTTCGACTTTGCGCGGTACCATCGGGCAAATTAATCACTAAACGATCTCCTGCTTGATAATCTATCTTCCTATCAAGTGTGATTTTTCGACCGGTAACTGATTGTATTCGTCCGCCGTTTTCTTTACCTGAACGTGAGGGATCGGCGATACCAATAATTCTAGCTGGTAAAGGAATGTAACCATCTAATCCGACAGTAAACGCAACCACTTCATCTTTCGCATTTGAAAGCAAAGCCCATCGGCCACGCCTTTGGGCTTCGGCTTGCGATGTACAGCCTATAGCGGTTAACTTCATGACATTAACATCATAACGACGCATCAAGTCATAATCCCAGACGGGTTCAACATCGTCACAGTAGTGGTTATCCGGATCTGAATAGGCCACTAAACATGATGTATAGCGATTTTTATATGAACCACTTGAATAGGTAAAATCTCCAACAACGTTTGAGGGATGGTAAATAAAATCAGGTTCATCTTGTGGCATATCCGCCGTTAAACAGATTTGATCATTACCCCAAAATAATATGCCACGAAATGAAGCCACCAGATCTTTTAAAACAGTATAAGCATCTTCCTGACTCTGTATATATTCATTACAAACAAAACGTGGTTCTTTACCGCCTCGTCCATCAGATACCATCTGATCACAATACTGACCCAGTTGATAAATAGTCCATTTATCAAGCATGTTAGCATCAATTCTTAATCCCATTCCAGTGATTTCATCGCGCATTAAGTAATAAGCTAGCCAAGCGGGATTATTGGTATAAGCCATTTTAAAGCCACCTGTCCAAACACCATAATACGTTCTTGATACAGGATCATAATTATCGGGAACAGGAATAAGTTTACCTTTAACTTTACAGCTAATTTTTGGTATTGAGCCATTGAACTGACTTGCATCAAGTTCTACGTATAATAATGCAGTATTAGGATAACGTAATTTGCTATCGATCACTTCAGCATAAGATGCAACACCAAATGCATCAATTAATTTATTCGATTTAGAATCAGGGGTTAGTCGTCTAACGCGTATGGCCCAACCATCGACAGCTTTCGGTAAATTAATCCGGTGGTCTCGTTGATATTCGGATGTTGTTTTTCCAAAAAAAGTCCCATTAACAACGGTTATAAAAGGACTACCATCAATCGATAAATCAATTGCATATTGTGTAATAGTGCCATAAGTATCGCCATTATCGAGATATTTAACATGATTTGGTAAACTTAATTTAATCCTAATTGCATCCAGATCTAAATTCGAAAATGCACGCACCCACGGTTTATCGGCTTTGACTGTAAAACCAGCTCGCAGTTCATTACTAATTTCTGGAATACCCTGAATGTAGTCTTGTGTTTGTGAACCGTTACGAAACTCCCAAAAAACACCGTTAAAGTTTCGCGAGCCATCAGGATTAGCAAGTGGTGTATTATCAATAAAAATATTTTGTTCAGTTAAATTACCGCATATTTCACCTTCACTTAATGCCAATAATACCTTAAGTTTGGCATTTGAAAGTAAAGTATCTGGGTGTTCATATGGCGTATGTTGTTTTTTACTTCCGCCTTTTTGCCCTTCTATCAATTGCATAACTCCCCTACTGTTGATCTTCTGAATAAATACCGGCATTAATTACCGCGCCACCAATTTCACGCTCACCAAGTAAAACAGGCACTGGATAGCCAACAGCATTAGTATTCACTGGCCCACCAAATCCATAATTGGGTTTATTTTCGGCACTCGATGATTTACCTGCATTAAATTTAGGCTGTGGAGTCAACAGTTGCACAATTCCCCCTAACATCATACTAACCCCGATTCCCGCAAGAATTGTTCCAGCTTCAATTGTTGCACCGAATAAAGTTAAACTGGCGCCACCAGTCCAAAACGCTGCAACTAATGCAACTGCACCAATAATAATTTGAAACATGCCTCCACTTTTTGCACCTTGTATGACTGGCATAATCGTATAGTTTTTACCATTCGCATTAATATCAAACTCATCAATACCAATATTTTTGCCATCAACAAAAAAAGCGAACTTAATACCTTTTAAATGTGCTGAACACATGTACTTTTCAAATCCTTTGATCGTTGCACATAGTGCGCGTAATAGTTCTTTAAGATTTTGTACATCATATTGATGATTTTTACCAAACTGCTTAGCCATTGCACCTTTTAGTGTTAAATTACTGAGCATGAAATAACTCCTTATGTCGTACTATGCGAACTGTTCTATCTCGAAAATATTTACCGTAAGGTGTACGAGTCGATAATTGACCGTATAAATGATGTAAAATAAGATTGTCACCAACATAAATAGCAGCATGATTGGTCACTTGCGCACCAATACGCATCATGATGATATCGCCAACTTGCATTTCAGTGATGTTGACTGCAACAAATCCTTCAGCTTGCCAATTTTCATCATAAAAATGTTCTGTTCCGCTTTCCCACCACTGTCTTGGAACCGAATAATTATTTAAATCAATATTATATTCTCGCTGATAATAATCCATAATCAGTGACCAACAATCAGCATGCCCGAGTAGCCATTGGCGTCCGGTATAATCTCGATTTACGCGCGGTGATATTGTGCAAAAATCACCATCGGGTACAGATATAATGCCCCACTCAATACCTGAATGATCACATTGAATACGGTCAAATTCAGATGGAACTAGTGATACAACATCAGGATGAGAGTGAATAATCATGATAATTTCGCCCAACTTTTCGGCTTGTAACTGTTCGTCAGCAGCAATCAAAAAATGTTCTTTAGGATTATCAGAAATATTCTGACAAGGAACATATTTTTGTGATTTACCCGTATCAATAATCAATCCACAGGCTTCATTTGGGTATTGACTCTCTGCATGATTTTTTATGGCATCTAATAATTTTTGTCTCATATTACTTACTCTGTAAATTAGCTGCTGGAAAACCACCGAAAGGAAGCGAAGCATTACCATGCCTTGCTTTACAATCTCTTAAAAGTCCACCACATACATCTTTTGCTGGATCATCCGTTGGATCACCAGTTTGGGTGAAATATTTATTACCAGCATAATCACAACCAGTACCGCTTCGATACCAGCCACGCATACACCAAGTGCAAACAGTGGTAATTTGCCTTGTTGGTAGCTGTAGATTTTGGATATCAAAAGGTGAACATAACTCAAACTCAACCATAGTTTTAGTTTCTGTTTTTTTACTATTTACATAAAATAGTTGTACGCGTTCTTGAGCTGGATCTGCATTTGGATTACCTTTAATCCAATTGGCCGCATCCAGATACTTAGCCATTGTGGTATGGATTTTGATTTTTGCTTGAACTAAATCTGCATAATCCAAGCAAAGCCTTGTCACTTTTCCTTCAATATTGCCAACTGATAACGTTGGTGTCGGTTGGGCGCCTGTGCTACTTAACTCAAGACCTTTTAGTTCGTAAGGGTAAGGTAAGTATTCTTTTCCTTGCCATTTAATAGAAGGTAAATTATCAACAACAAAAGAGGCCCAACCCTCTGATGAGACATTATGCGCATGAAAGCGAAGGACTTCATCTAATCCAAATTTTGTTCCATCAAGTTCAATAAGTTGAATTAGCTCGTTACCTTCAAGTGCTTGTAAGTCCTGTGTTATTGGCATTTATGTTCTCCAGACATAAAAAAACCACCTAAAGGTGGTTAATTGAATAGGTAATAATAATTTATGGTGCATAAGCCTGAATAAATTTGAATGATAGTGAAATAACATTTCCCCCCATAAATTCTGATTCGATAGATTTATTTACGACTCGGTATAACTTTTCTTCACCATAGGGATTAGTCCATTTGAAAGATTTGATAATATGAGAATTTAAAAAAGCGCGAACTTGTTTAACTTCGCTTTGTTGCCCCATATAAGTCAATTGCCACTCTTCTGTAGTACTATTAATGCCCGTACTTGATAATTGTGTATAACCATCACCAAAACTAATTTCATTAATATTGGATAGATCCGAAACTTTTGGATTTCCCATTGTTTTCCATTGAAATTTATCTACTGCCATAACCTCTCCAATCACTTACCTTGCATGCATCACGTTATATAAGTCACCACCAGGTGAAACAAGTTTTTTCATCATCTCATTCATGCGCTGCTGTATAACGGCACCAACTTGAGCCTCAACAGCTTTTGCATCAATATTATTTGTTGTAGTTGTTGCTGAGTTGTTTTCTGATGACATATTAACAGCAATATTTGCCGATACATTTACAGCACTTGTTGATTGATTTGATTGACGAGTAAAAGCAATGGGTGAAGCCTGACCAACATCTACATATCCACCGCTAGCATACTCTTGTTTTTTATCATTCATTAAAGCATAAAGTGAACCGACGCCAATGCGTTTTGTTGCTTCTTTAGTAAAAACAAACTCACCCTTATGGACAATTCCTGCAGGTTGATATTTATTACCTCGACCGGTAAAACCACCTGGTTTAAGTGCATATCCGACATTACCACCGGTTGCATAACCGCGAATCTCACCGCCACTATATGCATTTTGGAGACCACCTGTTGCTTTACCTACTCCACCATCACTAAACCCCATCCAACTCATTGCTGATTGAATAATTTTAGCAAGTATTAATTTATTAATGATTTCAATGAGATTAGTTAATATAGTCCGCGCAAAATCTTTAAAGTTTGCTTTTCCTGTGGTGACTAATTGAGTCATCATATCTGACATAGAACCAATTGTATTTTGAGCAAACCCTTTGGCTGCACTAAATACGTCTTGTGCAGTGTTGGCATAGTCTAAAAGTCCTACTTTTAACCCCATTAACCAATTACCTTGATTAGCATCTTCCTGCTGCCAACTTTCTTGTAACGTCTGTTTAGCTTGATCATATTGTTTTGTTAAATTTTCTATCTGGCTTGGATCTGCTGTTTTATCTAACTCATTTTGTTTATTTATATCAAGTTGCTGTAATTGACCTTGTCTTGCAGCATCTTTTGATGACATACCAAATGTTGCTTGTTTAATTTGCGCTTCAACAGTTAAATTTGCTGTATATTCTTTCATTTTTTGAATAGCTTTGGCTGCTGCTTCGTATTGTGCAATCTCATCACCAATAGCCGCATTTTTAGCATACTGAGTTAGTAATGCTTCTTTGTGCGCTAAAACATATTTTTCTTCTTCAGTAAGTCTCTTTTTATTATTACTGCTTTCTAATACTTGAATTTGATTTTGTAGATCCAGATATTTTCTACGTTCAGATGTAATTGCTTCTACTGCTAAACTTTGCTCTTGTAATTCTTGAAGTTGATTTCTAAGACTTATTTCTTGCTGTTGGGATGTTTGTAATAAATTTGTTGTTGAATTTCCTCTGCTCGAATTACTCGCTTCAATTGCAGCTGCTACAGCGTTTCTTTTATCTTCTGTCACATAACCAGGTTGATCTTTTTTAAAAATTTTATTAGCTGCATCTGCCAGTCTATTCATTTCATCAAGTTCAGCTTTTGTACGCTGACGTGGATTCATGATCATTCTTTCGTATTGATAGAATGGGCTTTTTTTAGGATCTTGTGCTTGTTCTAAATTTGTAATTAATTTTAAAGATTTTAGTTTAAGTGATGCATTGTTCGCTTTTTTTTCAATTTCAAACAAACTATCAATCAACATTTTGAATTTATTTGAACTATTTTCGGAAGTAAGGTAAAGATGGCTTAGTTCTTCTATTAAATTGTTAATTTTTTCTTCTACTTTGATTGAATCAGTTTCAGACCTTATATCAGCTAATTGTTCTAATACTCTTCTAGCGCCTTCATAAGTCATTCCATAATATTCAGCTAATTTTTTTGTTTTTAGTTCAATATTTTCAATTTCATCCAAATCAATTTTGCTTCCGGATTTGAGTTTATCTATACTATTAAGTACTGAATTTAAATTTGTTTCAGCTCTCATTCCCATTGAATTCGCTGAATTAACCAGATCAACTAAGCCATCTGTCGCGTTTTCTATATCATGATGCAATTGTTGTTTGATAACTGAAATAATGGTATCTAAATCTATTTTACTTGATTTAACCATGGCTTCAACCAACGCTCTATTTCTTCCAAGTAAATTCATCATTTCATCAGATAAAAAAGTAAATCCTGTGTTTTTATCTGTGTCCAATACTTTATTTAAACGATCTTGTGCTGCGGCTAATTTTTCTGTTGCTGATTCAGTTTCGAATAATTTTGGTACTAAACCTGTTAAAAAACTAGATAATGCAGAAATACCAATATTTATTGGGTTAATCGTGGTCAATAAGTTATTAAATGACTTACCTATTTCGGTTTTAATTTTATTAGCAAAACTATTTCCGACTGATGGAGTGGTTTCTTTGCTCTGATTTGTGTTTGTTACCGAAAGATCTTTTCTGGCATTTTTTAACTCTTTCGAAGCTGAGGTTAGATTTCTTACACTATCAATCTGATTTTTAAAGCTTTTAAATAATTTATCATTAAATTCTATTAAACTTCTTGTTGTATTACTGCTAAAAATTAAGCTTTTTTGATACTCATTTAAACTAATTCGACTATAGTCAATGCTTTTAGTTATTTGAGAAAATTTACTATTCATCATTAACTGTGCATTACTGAATCTATCTGATGCTACGGTAGCTGCATCAGCTTTTTTCGTAAAATCATCCAATTTTTTATTTACTTCTGTAACGCTTTTAACATTAATTTTTAACGTTAGCGATGTAATTTGTTCTGCCATAATACTCTCCAGGCATAAAAAAACCCGCCAAAGCGAGTTTATTAAGTAATAAGTTGTTCTACTAAAATAGAGAAGCCAATCTTAAATTAAATCTGTTGCTAAATATTATTTAAGGAATTTATTACCAACAATAATAGTGCTTACTTTATTTCTTGTCTTTTGGTTATTATATCTTGCATTTCATTTGATATGGTTGAAATCGCTGAAATGCTATTTAGCACAGTCTCATCGGCCCAATGCGAATTGCCCATATCACTAATTAATAACTCAGATATAGCGGTGATATGACTTAATTTTGCATATAACTTATCAAAATCTGATTCGGCAATAATAATATTTCTGTTCATCTCTATTTCCTTAACTAACTTAATTTTCTATAAATCTAATAAATGGATTGATTCATTAATGGCTCTATTATGTATGCTTACTTTGCTATTTGTAATTTAGATTTGATTGTTTATTGCAATTTTACAAATTGCAAATTAATCAATAACTTTTGTTTGCGCACCTTCACTAGGCTGTTTTAATATGATTATTTCAATTTTGTTATCACAATCTTTATTTGTTTAATATCAATAAATTAATTTATTATGCTATTTTTTATTGGTAATAAATCCGTTTCGATTCGTTTTTCCATTGCTCATTTATGAATAAATAGATGTGACTTATCGCTTATCTTATTTAGATTAAAAATAACAAGTGTTAGATAACCGACTTTCGTCGGTTATTTGGTTTTATGAATTATTTTTAAGGCTTGGCTTTCCATTAGTTGAATATCGTGAAAAATCGTTTCGCTTTCTAAAATATTATTCACTTTCATCACCCAAGGAAGGCAATTATAATCAAGCCCGATTAGTCCACTCATGCTTGTACGCCATTGCGTTGACATGGCTTTAAATAATCGAAATGAATCTAAATTATCCTGCCATATCTCTATAAATTCGCCATCATAATCATCCTCAGACAAACCAAAAGCAGCTAATTCATCTTGAGAAGGTTCAGGCGTATATAACGCAGTGACAAGCTCAATTAGTTTTTTTCGCGTTGACCAAATAATTCTTTATAGTAAGTTGTTGTAATTGCTTGTGAAGCAGATGGATAGTTATTTAATAAAATTTGCATATTGTCTTGATTAAATTCATCATTTAAACTCCAACCAGCGACAATTTTCATGATAAAATCAATAACACCATTATTTTTCAGTTCATCTTCAAATTTAGCAAGTTCATTGACTGGATAATGTTTGAAAGTAAACTCAACTGATCCGTCTTCTTGGCCAGGCCGAGCAATTAACACTTTGCATTTAAAAGTGGGATCTGCAATTAATTTAAATTTTGCCATTGACCATTCACCTTATTTATCTTTATAAAATGTAATAGCGGGTGATTCAACAGTGGTACTAATTTTTACTGTTTCAACTTCGTTAATTGTGGTTTCTGGTGTTGGATCAAATGAAACCCGCACCGCGTCATAACGTGTTTCATTCGCTTTTGGTACATACATTTTCATAGCCACAACTTCATTGGTTTGATCTAAGCTTTGTAGTAAAGGATAAATCGGTAATGAGCTATCATGAGCAATGGTAAAAGTTTTGGTTTTAGCTGATTTTATCGTCGGTAATTGACGTTCTGTTTCATCTTCTAAAAATTGAATTTGTACAAATTGTTGTTCACCGCCCTCGCTGGCTACTTCTTTAATTTGTGGCAATCGTTCCCAATCGGTAATTTTAGTAAGACTACCAAAGCCTTCGTTAGCTGGGAATACATTAACATTACTTGTGTTAATATTACCTAAAGTGACATCGGTATTATTAACACGTACAATTCGTGCCACAACATTATTTAGTTTATTCCATGACGAAGCAATAACAACTTCGTCATCAACATTAAGTCCATGCCCAGCTTTTAATGTCACGACAGCCTCTTTATCGTTAGTAATTAGATTAAAATCAAGCTTAGCATCTTTTGATTTTTGCACGTAAACTCGTGCACCATTAGGTAAAGCAAAACCCATGTGTTAACTCCTTTATTTTATTACATTAAAGTGTCAGCAAGATAATTCATACTGACGGGAATAGTGTAAGTGGTTTTATCCGTTATAGTAGGATAAGCACTTGGTACAGAATTAATATAAAGCGCAAAATTGTCTTTTTTTAACTCTAAATTAAGTGGGAAGTGAGCAATAATCGCATCACATATACGCAAAGCATCTGATTTGCCCGTATTGATTGGTACTGATAAACACCTTAATAAACTCTTGATTCACTGTCCAAATCGAAACAGGTTGTGATCGCTGGTAATAAAGTTGATCTTAAATAAGCATTATCGTTCTGTTGAATAGTAACATTTTTATCAAAAATGGATAATTGTACCTATTTTGCAACTATTTCAAGATATGATTCAAGCCGTGCCGAAATAGGCAAAAATCAATTTTTACCTCTTTACTAAGTTTATTATTAGAATATATCTATGCTTTCAATATTGCTTTTCTGATCGTTTTGTTTGGTGTATGTCTTACATTATCAAATTCCAATCGAGTAATATTTTGAATGTGATTAGTGATATAAATGAATTGCACATCACAAAACATATTTTTATTTGTGCCATGCAGTATTTTGAAGTGTTAGTAGAATCAATGTAATTGACATTTTCTTTATCAACTAATTCTACTTCTGTAGTATCAGATGATACGTGCCAATTGGACTCAAATTGTCGACTAAAATCTGTCTGATGATTTTCTAATTCAAGAAATTTGAGATGAGTTATTCGAAGGGGGTAGAAGACGATGTCTTGTAAAATATCGATACTTATTTGTTTTACCAGCGTATCAGGCTTATCTTTCCCTTGATTAATAAACTAATTGATTCCATTCAAAAAATTTTGTAGTTGCTAGACATAACCAACATCTATTGTTAACAAAATTCATTTAAGCACTGAGCAAAATTGATAAGGTTAAAGTAAGAGTAGTAACTAGATTAACCCATTTACATATGTTGTTTTTCCACTGTTTTTTATCGCGGTTAACACCTGTTGACGGTTAGATGTAGAACTAAAACTTATGTGCACCCATTGATTATGTTCTTGAATAAGCTTATCAAATTCAACTCTTGCATCGATTAATCGTTGACAAATTTCTTTAGGTGTACCAAAAGACGAATGAAAATCGACGGCTAATCCTAGCGTGTGGGCACTGGTTGCGACTCCACCAACACGCGCATTTAGCGCAGGGCAACGATAACCAGAAGTGATAATAATGGGCTTTCCTAAAGCTTGTCTGACTAATTCCAACTTTGCAGCGGTGAATTTAATATTAGGCATCAACTCTGTAGGCACGCTATTATCTATCTTTAATCTGCTGGCTAATAGAGAGTTAGTAAATTCCTCTAATTTAAAGTTTGCTGTAAGTTTCACGGTTATTCTCCTTTAGCTTTTTTTAACAGTTTTTCTTCGAGTATTTTTATTAGGGTTGCACCAGACCAACCAGCTAGACCAGCTACGCCTCCTGCTAATTCAAATTCCCAGTTGAAATAACTTGCGCCCAGTACAACCAATAGACCGGCAAATATTGAAATAAATATTTGTGCAAATAACACCCAGACATTGAATTTGTTGCCATTGAGCACGTGATAGCAATAACTCGCTAATGAGCCCAATAAGGTGACAATCATTAAATAAATGACAACATACCAATTAATGTTGTTAGGATCTTTTATAGGCATAATAAATCTTTATATAAGTTAACAACGGTAATTGAATTTAACCGCTGATTTTGTTTATTTAAAATAGGAAAGATAATTAATAAAAACAATGTGATAGGTTAATTTTATTGAAAAGAACATGTATTAGAAATAATGCATAATACTATGAATTTCTTAATCTTTATCTTGTCATTATTAGACAAATTATTTAATTTTAATGAGTAATAAACGATTGAACCCAATATCCCTAATATTTTACTATTTTCTAATCATGCAATATCAAAAATAGTTGCCGCCTCCTTTTTTTAATAGTAATTTCATATAACAAATTGACAAAATTATAAAATATTTACCAATAAACATTTTTATAATGTCAATTAGACTAATTTACATCAAAATCATTGCTACTGTTGTAGCAAGTAGAAATCGATAAAAGGTAAATAATAAGATTGATACGCAAAAGATTATCTTGTTTTCTTGATGAATTAAGATGTTTGGTATCATTTAAGAGTATTAATACACTATCAAATAAAATTTAATATATTATTGATTATTTACCTAATTAATCTCTAAATATTTGCATTACCCTATTTCGAACGACTCAAATTCAAAATTAATTTAATTAGCCAAATATCCTATTTTGCAAATATTTCACATAACAAAAAAGCCCGTCTATTGCTAGAGGGCTTTTTTATGCGTTTAAATTTTGATTATGGACTAATTATATATGCTTATTTGCGCAATGTCAAGCATTTTCACTGCAATGTT